>CAZAPD010000035.1:0-42582 GCA_964487115.1 uncultured Thermococci archaeon
GCCTTTACCAGATACGCTTCCTCCAAGTCCATCTTATCCAAGTCTGCTCCCCGAAAATCCTTAAGTTCTTTCCTTAAATGAAAAATACAGTATTCAGAACCTTCCACCGCTTCATGGGGGCATTGCTTGTTGGGGTTAGAATTGTATTTATACTGGCACTTCATGCAACCCACCAACTTTGAAGGTTGGATGTAAAATGATAAATAATTTTTGTTTTTTTACATGTTATCCCTCAAGTGAAAGGTTTTTGAAAATTAGAAAGCTCTTTGTTATTTAAGCTAGCTAATAATAATCCGTTTTCTGGATAGATAAAAATCATTTCTTCCAAAGTATTATTTTGTATTTTTCTGGGTATATGACGTTTATATCTTTAGGAACTCTATACATATCAATTCCTATTGCTTCCATACCATCTTTCTCTAATCCATCTTTCAAGCTATACATACCAAAACCCCCTTCTGGGGTAAAAACTATGCCATCACCATACTTCTCCTTCAACAAATCCCTCACTTCTTTTGGCAATGGGAACATGAATTCGCTGCCTGGTTGTCCAAGTGGTGCTGGGGATATATACATAGAAGGGTAACTCGTTCTGCCACCGTTTATAAGAGTACTAACTATCCTAGTAGGTATCCCATATGCTTTGAAAGCTAGAAATAGGCCATAGAAATAAGACGGCATTTCACCGCCATAGTCAGCCGCATGATATCTAACATAACCATAAGCTACTTTTACTCTTTCATAGTCAGCGAAGTTTCTAGTTAAGAATTGGTCCACTCCATTATACCCCATGATTTTTTCATACCATGTCCAATTGCTATAATCTGGATCTATCTTTGGTGGTTGTCTTATCTCACCCAATTTTGCTCCAACAAACTGTTCATGCATGTTCGGTAATCCATTATGACCTCTATCTATTATCCATTGGTACCATCCCCAGTTGTATTCCCACTTTCCTTGATTGGTTGTTCTGGTTTGCTCAAGAATATCATACATCACCTCTAACTGATCCACAAACAACTTTTGCCCCCTCAAACCCCAAACAACATCATAATCCCAGCCACCTCTTTCATCTGTATGTGTATGATTCAAATCAGCTACTTGATTGGGTAAATCCCATAAACCTATTAATATCAACTTTCTCTCCAGCTCGGTTGGGTACTGCCTGGCAAACTCTTCCTTATCCCACCATTTAACGTATTGATACCTTTTACCTATGCCAGTATAATAATAATCCCATAGTTTTTGAATAACATACCAAATATCTTCGTTCGTTGGCTGATAAATTTTGTTTAGCTCGCCCTCTGTTAAATTGTTATGATACTTATCCGCATACCTTGGACCGAACTTATTATCGAAGAAATTCCAGGCCATCTCTTTTATCATCATGTTAACTGGCAAGTACAAATTATCATCGTTAGCTACATATGGATTTCTCTTGATGAACTCAACTATCATCCACGTGTCCCTAGGCTTATTGTAAGAATCTATTGTTATAGCGTGCCCGTAATTGTCCTTCACTATTATGGGTTCAAAATCCACTAGCTCTGGATCTTTATTACTAGCGTTAATGAACAGTTTTAAAACAGAGTAATTATGCTTGGGTAGATTTTCTTTTAAAACAGCATCTACGTAATAATCCAACGCTTTTAGCAATTCTTCTCTAGCTTTATAGGTTTGTGTATTGTAAAGAATGTCGAAGTACAGTTTAGCCTCCCGCTCGCTATCAGTATAGTTCAAAACAAGAAAAGCTACATTATCCTCAAGGCGTTTATCGCTGGCATTGGCAACGGCTAGGATAACCCGAACCAGTTCCCTGTCCACGCTGTAAAAATTGGGTATTTTTGGCTTGTTCTCGAAGAGTTCGAGGGCTAAGGATGTGTTGAAGCCATGTTTCGAGACGAAGTACATGTATGCGCTTCGAATGGACCAGTTCAGGCTGAACGTCTTTTCTGCGGTGTTGTTGTGGGGGTCGCTGGCCGATACCGTGAGAGGAACTACACCTGTCTCCTCGGGCGATGGAACCATGCATCTCACCTTGTACGTCCCAGGAGAGGTTTTGACCCACTCGCCATTTTCCCTACCACAGGCCACGGAGATGCTCCCAATGCCGGAGTAGTCCTTTATCTTAAGGGTTACCTCGATTGAACCTTTCTCCGGAATCTCGGTTGCATTCTCAAGGGATATCTTCGGTGCATCGAATACCCTTATCTCCCTGTTCAGCTTCTCTTCGATGCATGTTCCCTCTATGCATGCCTTCAGCCCCGAGAGGATATAGATACCCTCCCCAACATTTATCCGTAGCCTGAAGACACCACCCTCCCTATTCAGGGTATAAACTGTGGTCCTGTCCCCATTGATCATATTCAGGGTAACACTTTCGGCTTCGGCCCGCACCGTGACCTCGAGCTCTCCACCGGGCGCGGGAGAGTTAACGTCTACTGAAAAAACCCTCGGCGTTTTGGCCTGAAGGTTGGGACTACCTATGCAACCCGCCGTTAGGAGCGTAAGAACGAGGAGCACGATGAGAGTTTTGGCTCTACCGGTGCCCACATCCCTCACTCAAAATGAATTTGACGTTAAAACAGATAAAAATTTCGATGCCTACGATGGCGATAAATAAAGGGAATTCAAGCATTTTCTTCCTTTATGAGAACGGCATTGACAACGCCGTGCTGGCCGGGTCTTGACGTGACTATGGCCTTTCCAGCTTCAGTTTCGATAATTGCACCCTTTGTGATTATATTTCTTCTTACGTACTGCCTGTTTGCGGGATTCTCAATGACGTTAAGTATCTTTACCTTCTTACCTTTACCGTTCTCGAAGACATTGGCATAGAGTGCTTCAACAAGGCGCACCTTTCTGTTTCCGCCGTATGTTCTGATAAACTTCTTCTTTTCATTCTCTTCGGCTACCTTCGTAAAAGCTGGCTCCCTCCCAAGTTCCCTCTTCCTCTTCTTCCTTGCGAGGATGATTCTACCACCTGAAGGCTTTCTAAGTGATCTTCCCTGCCATATACTCATCTCTCTCACCTCTTATGAGCTTAACCCTAACGCCTCTTTGGGCGGTTCGTTTATAAGCTTTTCTCAGGGAAGAGTTTTAAATACAGTGTTCAAATTTAAAGTGGTGAAAAACATGGGTGCGATAGATGCATTTTCAAATACGATAACTATGATAACCTCCCACAAAAATTTGGTTTTGCTGATAATGATATTCACCCTGATATTAGCTCCCATCTCAACCTACCTCGTTGGGAATGCTCCTCAGCTTAACTTCAATCAAAGTCAGACAATGCAGAAGCAGGGAAATGTTATATTTGAGGAGCATGGTTCAACATTCCCTGAGAAGGATATAGAAGCCCTGAAAAGCTATCTACCAAAGCTTCTTCTCTATGCCCTTATCGTGAGCATCCTCATGGCCGCAGTTCAGTATGCGGTTATTAAGGGCAGTTACATGGTCACCAAAGGAGAGGGGTACAGTCTTGGGGAGCTGATATCTGAAGGCTTCAGGCACTTTCTGCAGGTTTTTATTATTAACTTAACCTTTGGGGCTATAGCCCTTGTTATAATAGTTTTACCGTTAATGTTGATTTTAATTCCCATAGCGGCTGGGGCACTCTCAAACACTGCAGGTATAGTCATTGCAGGCATATTTTTTGTTCTTGTAATAGAATTTTTTGTTGTTATATTTATGATGGGCCTCCTTTCAATGACGGTGCCGCTTTATGTTGTTAAGGGCAGTATAGGGGCTGCTTTTGAGGCTTTTGGTCTTGCATTCCGCAATATGATTTCAACCTTTGGCTTCGGGGTTCTCTTATTGATAGGAATACTTGTTATAAGCATGATAATGGCACCTTTCTCAATGCTGGCGGCCATGATCTCCAATGGATTGCCCAGAATGCTAATTTCAGCTCTCATAGAGGCTCCTTTCCAAGCCCTTATATATGCCATAATGTGGATAGGGGGGCTTGAATTCTATCTTGAGTTGGAAAAGAAGGATAAAGGTGAAGATGTTGATCTACTGCTTGAGGAGTTCAATTTTTAGTTTTGGTTTTAGGGTTTTGATTTTTTAGTTTCATAACCTGATCTTAGCTTTTTCTTTTGCCGCTTTCACAAGTTCCCTGAATACTGGAGCAGGTTTCATGGGTCTGGACTTAAACTCAGGATGGAACTGTGTTGCAATGAAATACCTGTTCTCTGGCAGTTCAAGAATCTCCATTCTCCTCTTATCGTCCCCAGAAATCCCGCTGAATCTTAGTCCAGCATCCTCGAATTTTTCAATGAATTTTGGATTGACCTCCCAACGGTGTCTGTGTCTCTCATACACAAGTTCTCTGCCGTAAACTCTCCTTGCAAGGGTATTTGGCTTTATTTTGATAGGATAGGCACCCAATCGCATGGTTCCTCCGAGGTGGTCAATTCCCCTCTGTTCAGGAAGCAAGTCAACAACGGGGTAAGGTGTCTGGGGATCAATTTCTGTAGAATGTGCCCCTTTCATATCAAGGACATTTCTGGCAAACTCTACCACTGTAAGCTGGAAGCCGAAGCAAATCCCGAGGAAGGGTATATCATTTTCTCTCGCATATTTGATTGCCATCATCTTGCCCTCTGTACCTCTTGCACCAAATCCTCCGGGGACTATAATTCCGTCAACACCCTCGATTAGCCAGGTTCCATGTCTTTCAATGTCTTCTGCCTCAACCCACCGTATTTTAACTTTAACTTCGTTAGCAACGCTGGAATGCTTTAAAGCTTCCTTTATACTGAGATATGAATCGGCAAGCTTAACATATTTGCCAACTACGGCTATCTCAATGGTTTCCGTGAGGGACTTGTATTTCTCCACTATTTCCTTCCATGCATCCAGATCAGGTTCCCTCTTGTCAAGTCCAAGCCTTCTGGCGAGATATCTCCCGAGACCCTCTTTTTCGAGGAGGAGTGGCACTTCATACGTATCTTCAACATCATAGGCACTTATTACGGCTTCTTCAGGCACATTTGTAAAGAGGCTTATCTTTTTTCTTGCACCTTCTTCAAGTGGATCTTCGCTCCTCGCTACTATTGCATCCGGTAGGATTCCAAGAGAGCGAAGCTCCTTAACACTGTGTTGTGTTGGTTTTGTCTTCTGCTCGCCAACAACCTTAAGCTTTGGGACATAGGTCACATGCACAAAGGCAACATTCTCTCTTCCTTCCTCCAATTGCATCTGTCTTGCCGCCTCAAGGAAGGGCATGCTCTCAATATCGCCGACTGTTCCGCCGACCTCAACAATTACAACATCGTATTCCTTTGCAATTTTCCTGATTCTCTCTTTTATTTCGTTGGTTATGTGTGGAATTACCTGCACAGTGGCTCCAAGATAATCCCCCCGCCTTTCCTTCTCAATAACAGCTGAATAGACTTTCCCTGTAGTTATGTTATGATCAAATGTAAGGTTTGTATCAAGAAAACGCTCGTAATTCCCGAGGTCGAGGTCCACCTCCCCGCCATCATCAAGGACAAAAACCTCCCCATGCTGGTAAGGGTTCATGGTTCCTGCATCATAGTTGAGATAGGGGTCTATTTTTATGTTAGTTGTTTTTAAACCTCTCGATTTCATCAAAAGGCCTATTGATGCACTTGTAATACCCTTTCCCAGTCCGCTGAGCACGCCACCGGTCACAAAGATGAACTTCCCCATGACAAAACCTCCCCAAGTTATAGTGTGATTTGGCTTGTGGGTGTTTAAAAGCTTTAAGGGTAACATTTAGAAGGGGTAAAATTGGTTATGAACATCGAGGTCTTGCAGTTTATTGCCGGTAGAAATAAAGAATTATGTACCGATCCCCTCCCCATTTTCTCCTTCAGCGAGTTCTTTGATTTCAAAAACCTTCAGCGGAACCTTTTTCAAGGCTTTCCCAACAACAGCCTTGGCGATTCTTTCGGCGTGTTCTATGCTCTGAGCATTATAAACCTTGATTGTAAGGTATATCCCAACAAGGCCGATGTTACCAATCACAAAAGCACTCTCGAAGTGGGCTCCACAAACAGGGCACTGGGAATAGCCTATCTCAACCCTTACAAAGTCGAGCTTTTCCTTATTTAATGCCTTTGCAACCTTTGAAACTGCAACATTTATAGCATCTTCCGCAGTCTCAACATCTCTCACGATTATAGGTGCTTCCAGTACAACTACGTAGTTACTCTCTCCCATCTCCATCACCCGAAAGCGAACAGTCTATCGTCTTCCCCCTTGAAAACTCCCAAACGAACTCCAGCGTCAATAAAGCCATGGGCATAATTTAATGCGGCGAAGGCAGTAACATAGTCGCCCATTTCATAGTAGTATTTAGCATCCCGGAAGTAGCTCTCTGCCATGGTTAAAAAGTCTTTTGCTACAGAATAGAGAAGGCTTTTTTCATGAACAGCGATTTTTAGAACTCTAAGGGCTTCTTCTGTTATTTTAAAATATTTTTGGAGCTTTTCTTCGCTTATCTCCCGCTCCACCGGTCTCGCCTCAGGCTAAGCTGATGGCTTCCTTTTATAAAGCTTTGCCTATTAAACTTTTGCCTATAAGCTTAACAAAAGCGTTCTTTTACCCAAAGGAGCTGAAAATTAGCCATGTATTGTACACAGATGGTGGGCCCGCGGGGATTCGAACCCCGGACCTCCACCTTGTCAGGGCTTAACTTCGCAAACAGAGACACAGAAGAGCACTTACATTGAAAACAAGTTCTCATATTCGTCTGTTAAAGACGACTTCAGAGAATGGCTTTATGGTAGAGTAAGTGAAAGGAGTAGCCAAAGATTACCTAAGTTATTTAAGCCGATACTTAGACGGCACTGAAATCAGGAATCCCCAAGACCTTCAGCAAATTGCATCTAAAGTGACGAGAGGATGGAATTTCTTTGCAAGAAGCGTTAGAGCACTCATAAATTATCACCTTGAGAAGGGATTGATAAGCAAAGAATTTGCTCTTGATCTAAAGAGCATAGTGAAACGCAAACCTGATGGCATAGACGTAAAGATTCCAAGCGATGAGGAAGTAAAGAGAGTTTTAAGCAAGATATACAGAGAAGACATGAAGCTGGTCGGTCTCTTGTGCTTGTTTAGTGGAATAAGAGTCAGAGAAGCAGTTAGACTTCTAAATGAATTCGATGAGTCTAAGCCCCACATAGAAAATAGCATTGCCTATTATGAGCTTGGATGGTTGAGAGGGAGTAAATTAAGTTTCCACGTGTTCATGCCTAGAGAGTTGGCATTAAAGTTGAAGAGGGTTGAAGTTTTTATTATCGTCTTAAATTCCTAAAATTTGATAAAACCCATGTTTAAGTTGAGATTTCATCTATATACAAAGGTTCTAATATACTTTATAATTCGATGACCGTTTTAATGGACTATTTTCGCTTCTTTCAGGAAATTAACACCAATTTGGTCATAATAAAAAATACCCCTGTACGATTTTGCTTAGATTATTGGACAAAAAGCTTATCTAGAGAAAGTGAGTACTTCATTACATGAAACCAATAGGCAATCTTATCTTGTCTATTGTATGGAGACTACTCATGTTATCACTTTTTCCTGCTCTTCTGGTTTTTAAATTTAGATGGGAGTCTCTCCTGTATCTTATCATCTATTTTCAGCTCTTAGTTATTTGGGCACAAGCAGAGATAGCTCTAAGGCAAAACACTTTATTCTTAACTCAGTTTGAACCGTCTTTTAAGGTGTCATTAGGAAAAAACCTTGAGTTAGTCATAGAAAATGTAAGCCAAAGTCCTGCATACAATGTTGGGATATCAAGGATATTACACAAAAATGGCAAACCAGTACCTCCTGAAAAGTGGTCAAATGAGATTGAATTTCCTGATGAGTATCCTATCCAATGTTTAAGTCCTGGAGAAAAGGGCGTTCTTTGTAACTTCATTCAGCCAGGCACTTTAGAGCTTTTCATTGGCAAAGAAATTGAAGTTTGGTACACTACTAAAATAGGAGAAGACAGAGTTATTTACATACTCCCATTACCTGGTGAGTTGTTTTTGATTCGACATCCAAGACGAGAATTGCCTGGGTGGCTTCTTAAGTTGTTTGAAGATTTGAGAGCTTTAATTACATATTTCAGATTTAGAAAGTATATTCAATATAGAGGTCCTAAGGGGGTGAATAAGTGACTAGGAAAGATTGGTGGGGTGTAGGTGTAGGCGCTGGTGTCTTGTTTGCTATTTCTATTAAGTTTGGAGTAGACCCTACAGGAGAGCTTATAAAAGCCATAGAGCAAGTAATAAAATCTCTTTTGGCAATGATACCGATAAGTCCATTTTATTTGGCACTAATTAGTTTAATTATCTTCCTCATGTGGATATATCACAAAGTTGTAGAGCCAGTAGAACCGTTTATTGAAGCTTATAGTGAAAAGGGGGAATCCGGATTATTGGAAGCAATATTAGGATTCATATTCGGATTCACTTTGATTATAGCCCCAACTATAGCAATCTTTGTGTTTATAGTAGAAATGTTAATTTTCTCTTTTATGTGAGCTCTGTTCTACTTTTTTACCGAAACTTCCATATGTTACCACCACCATAAGTACTATAGAGGTTATAGTAGGGAGGTGGCGGTATGGAAGATGAAAAGAGGAAGAAGGTAACAACTATTCAGATTTCCAAAGAGTTGAGGGAACAATTGAAGCTGTTGGGCAGAAAAGGTGAGACTTATGAAGATATAATCCACAGATTGTTGGATTTCTGGTGGGCCCGCGGGGATTCGAACCCCGGACCTCCACCTTGTCAGGGTGGCGTCATAACCAGTCTAGACCACGGGCCCGCCCGAGGATGGTGGACCGGCCGGGATTTGAACCCGGGGCCTCCGCCTTGCCAAGGCGGCGCTCATACCAGGCTGAGCTACCGGCCCACTCCCATTTGACGCCATAACTCCATCATCGGAGCGAGTTTATAAATCTTTCGGTGGCTTTTATCGGGGAGATTTACTGATATGGGGTCTAATTATGAATCTACAATCTTCTTGCTGATGTGTATTAGATGTTTTTCTGTTGTTAAGCTGGTTTCTGCCTTTAGTCACCGAGGTAACCGAACCTCTTCAGGATGTGGAGTATCCCTTCAGCTCCTCCCGCACCATAACTTTTTCGGGTAACATAGTTTGCCCTGTTTTTCAGACTCTCAGGGGCTTGGGCGAGGGCAACTTTATATCCCACCACATTAAAAGCTGCCAAATCATTCTCTCCATCACCTATATGAGCAACTTCACTGGGTTTTATTCCCATTATCTGACAGGCTTTTCTAATGCCATTACCTTTATTCACCCATGGTTGCTTTACATGGATAGCAAAACCCGAATCAACTGCCTCAAGATTTAAGTTAAGCTCCTTTATGAGCTCCCTGACAGCTTCAACGGGGACAGTTCTTCTTAAGACGAGTCCTGCCTTTCTCTCCCCATATTTCATGGTGTAACTCATCTCAGCCTTGGGATAGCGTTTTTTCAGCTCGCTCCATAATATTGTGCTCTCCCCCATGTCTCCAAGGTAAATTCTGTTGTCTCCTCTGCAATCAGCTACAATACCACCATCTTCCGCTATTATTGGACCGCTCGTCCCTATTAGGATGCTCGCTCCCATTGCAAAACCTGCTGTGTTTCCAGTGACGAGCATCACTCTAACCCCGAGTTCCTCAGCTTTTCTTATCGCCCTCAGAGCATCTTCATGCAGTCTCCGATCAGGATATGTTATCGTGCCATCGATATCGACGGAGATGACCTTTACCACAATTCTCACCTCAGTGATCTTTCATAATCTCCCTCAAAAGGCTTGTGGCATATACCCCTTTAGGCAGGAAGAATCTAAATTGCACACTGCCGTCCATGAGAATGCTGTATCTAAATTCCATCGGTCTTATCAAAAGCTCTCTTCTCCCTCCTGGCTCTGCCATTAGTTTAAGATTCTTCATCCTAAACTGTTCCGTGGAAATTCCTTCTTCTTCCAGAACTTCCTTTTCAATTCTTCCCGGCACACCATTTGCCCTTCTCATCAGATAACCGAAAATTGGACCTGTTACCATGGCCCCTCCTTGTTTGATCTTATCATTGACAAACTCAATGTTGCTTTCAGTCACGCGGTACGTTCTATCTCTGAGGGGTATTCCATTCTTTACCTGACAGATAACATCCCCTACCAAGGCTTCGTTTAGCGGGAGATCCTCCTCAATCCTCCTTGAAAGAACCCTGTTAAACAAATAGGACTGATATGAGTGTATAAAGATTCTCATTATAGGGCCGGGAAGAACAGCAAATGCTTTTCTCCAGCTCTTTGTTTCCTTGTATCTATACAGCATGGCTCTCTCATATCTAAGAAATCTGGGGAACTCCTCCAAAGCCCTCTCAATATTCCTCCTTTCAAGGAAGTTTTTTCTTGCTTCATCCCCCTTCATATCTCCAGTGTATTCACCGAGAAACTTCAGAGCAGCTTCCTCAAACCTTCCCTGAAGCAGAAGCTTTCCAACCTCATGGTTGATTACTCTCCTCTCACCAAAGCGCTGGTACCCGAAATAGTTAGGAAAGCCACCTTTTTCCTTAAGCTCTACGATGATATCCCTAACTCTCCCCAAAGCATTGTCTCCCTGGACATTCGGTTCTCTGACGATTATCCGGAATCTGTTTCCCAGAAGAGCGCCAAGACGTAGTCTCTTCCCATACCCCACAAACTTCAGGTCAATATCCTGAATCTCTAAGGAATCAAGATTCTCCCTCAATTCCTCTTTTTTCTTGCTGCATATGCTTATGTACTGGAATGTTACCGCCTTTCTATCCTTTGTCCCAGCAAATCCGATCTCTCTGTAATGAATCCCTGTTCTCTTTGCGATTTCCTTAATGGCGGCCATGGTATCCCAATTTCTTTTTTTAAGAAGATAAATAAGGCAGTTACCGCTTTCGAGGATATTGGCTGGAGGAACTTCTATCACGATAAAGTCCTCTGGCTTTTCTTTAATTTTTCCTCCAATACCAGGTTTCTCACTCAGGTATAGAAACTGGCTGAAGAACTCGTGATAATCCATTTTTATCACTCTACCACTCAAACCAGCTTTAAGTGTCCTGTAACCTTATCTACAAGCTCTTCTGGTGCGGGCCCGATTGCAAGACATGTGATTGTTCCCGGAGGGATTTCTGTCAGGCCTGCATCCTTTATAAGGGCTGTGGGGATACCAAGATTTTCTGCATCGACCTTAAGTCGCAACAGTTCCTCCTCATTTTCAGTCTTTACAACAACCTTTTTCTGTCCCTCATGGAACCATGCTCTAAACCATTCTGGTTTTTCTTTTTGAGCCTTTAAAGCAGCGGTAACAGCTCCATGAGCAACTTGAACTGCCATTTTTCCGCGGCTGAGCTTTAAATCCTTTCTGATGATCAGGACCTGCTTATACCTGAACATTACACATCACAGAGGAGAATAAAAAAAGAGGCTTATAAAGTTAAAGTTGTTTAATTGAAAATTCGCATGGGTAATAAAAGTAAAAAAATTTAAACAGACTCTTCACCTGTTTTTTCTTCAGAGCTTTCCTCGACTTCAAGCTCCTCCTTTTTGGGAAGTCCTCCGGGTCTTGATTTCTTCTTCCTCCTGAGTTCTCGCATAGCTTTCTCATAACCTGACCAGTATATGTAAGTTGTGGCCCCAAGGGCTATGGAAAGTAGCAGGAAGAGTACTGCGAGGGGTTTCCAATAGTTTGTGCTTTTCTTGGGTGGTATGTATTCGTTTGCAACTCCCACGATTTCTTTCGCCAGTGGAGTAGCATCTGTCATTTTTGCGAGGGTTTGGTTTATAAACTTCGGAAGTTCTTTTGGTTCTGGATAGACTTTGATGGTCTTTTCAACTACCTTAACTTTTGGAGGTAAACTATTTATTGTCACTAAGTTTCCCAGATTTATCTCATGCTGGTTTCCAAGAGCATCCAAATATGTTAATTGCACATTCAGGAGGCCTAAGTCTCTTGTTATAACTTTAAAGGTACTTTCAATTGTTTTTTCTTCTCCTGCTTTTACTGTGCCGATGGGTATCACACTCTGTCCCTGCAGGTTATTTGGAAGGCTGAGCCTAAGTGTTGCATTTTTTATGAATTCAAATTCCGGATTCCCAGATGAGGCTTTAATAGAGAATTTAACTTTAATTTGCTTTCCTGAATCTGTATGGATGTAACTGCTCCATGTTCCGTTATATGCCAGTCCTTTTACTGAAATTTGGGGTATACCATAGACCTTTATCCCGCTAAGTTCATTTGATATGGCAGTTTTTTTCTTTCCAGTATCAATGCTTTTGGGATCATAAAAAGTTACCACAGCCCTGCCTATTTTGTATTCCCCAACTTTCGTGGGCTTAAGTACATAAATAAGCGCTGGCATGTCCGCAAATGCAGGAAGAGTCTTTAGTTCCCATGTTTTTACGGTGCTAACAACTTCAAAGTTACTGGGGATCGGGGCCGCTACATTGAGATCATATGCATCCCCTTTTCCTTTATTTTGGACAGTTATCACAACTACCATGTTATCTCCAAGCATTAATGCCTTCTGGCTGGTGTCAATTCCAACTTGTATATCTGCCGAACGGAGTATGGGTATTGCAGTAGAGCCCTGAGGGGCATAGACTTTCAACAAAGCCCTGTTATATTTCACATCGACATTTTGAACAGCAAGTTCAAATGGGGAATTCTTGGCTTTTTTTGGAACATCTCCAGTTTCTAAAATTAGTGTATCAACAACCGAATTTCCTTTAAGAATAGAGACCTTGGCTATGTTTGGTATTGTGGAGAGCAACTTTATGTGATATTCGGTACCATTGACATCTATTGGTAAGCTTTCGCCAGTGTATAGGATATCATTGTAAACCAGTTCAATTACAGTTGTTGTAGTTGTGGTCGTCGTTTGCTCCCCGGCTCTCTCTATTTGGAATTTTGTGGAAAAAACTTTTGGAACATATACATCAAATTTGGCACTCGAACCGCTTTTTGAATCCTTTAGATAAACATACACATAAGGTCCGTAGGATACATCTTTGGAGAGCTTATATGAAACTCCGAATCCGTCGTCTTCATCGACAGTGTATGTTTTTGGAGTGCTGGAATAAGGCAGATACACATTAAATACAGCTTTTGTAGAGTAGGCTGCAGCCAACTTTATCCTTATTTTAGGGAAACCTGATGGAAGGGTTATTGAACCTCCAACAGAGAGAGTTTCATCTGGTATCAGTTTTTCTAAGGGAGAGCTAACTCTTACAAGAGCTGTTTTTTCACTTTCTTTCAGCCAAACGACACTTATATTGAGAAGCGGGTTGCTTTGAGAGGGGTAGACTGCCCAATCCCCATTTGATAAGGGATAGCCATCCTTTCCTTCTGGTCCGGAAACCTCAATGTCTGCAGCTAAGATATTTCCCGGATTTATCCTACCTAACCCCGCAAATGTGATTTTATAGTCCCCGAGAATTATGGAATCCCCCATATGGAGGGTGATTACATCCAAACTTGCTTGGGGAGGTATGCTTGCAGATTTTACCAGGGGCATAGCAGACAGAATCAGTATACCTACCACAATTAGAGCAATGTACCTTTTCATATTTCCAGCCTCCAAATATCGATTTACCTAAATTGTAAAAGTGAAAGAAAGTATAAAGGCCTTACGGTGTGAGTCTTTTCCTGTCCCTTGGGAATAAAATAACCTCCCTAATGTTGCTCAGATTGAGCATTTGCTTGATAAGCCTCTCTGCACCCAGACCGAATCCACCATGCGGAGGCATTCCATAACGGAAGGCTTTGAGGTAGAATTCGAAGCTCTCGGGATTGAGACCTTTCTCCTTTATTTGCTCAACGAGGATGTCGTGCCTGTGTTCTCTCTGCCCGCCGGAGGTTATCTCGACTCCCCGGTATTCAAGGTCAAATGACCTGCTTATCTCAGGCTTCTCGTCGTATTTCATTATGTAAAAAGGCTTTGCCTCGCTTGGGTACTGATAAAGGAAGTAGAGGTCTTCGTCATAGTTCTCTTTAATGTAGTTACCGAGCAGTTTTTCTCCTTCCGTATCGATGTCTTCTCCCCAAGAAATTTTTTTGCCTAAATCTGCCAGAATTTCGAGGGCCTTTGTATATGAGATCCTTCTGAAAGGTAGCTTTGGTTTCTCAAGTTCAAAGTTCAGTGTCCTGAGCTCTTTTTCGTTGTGCTCTTTAACGTATCCAATAGTGTGTGCTACAAGTCTCTCAAGCAATTCCATGACCTCTTCCTCGTTTTCAATGAATGCCATCTCTGCATCGATGCTCCAAGCCTCATTCAGATGTCTTGTCGTGTTGTGTTCCTCTGCTCTGAATATTGGGGCAATTTCATAGACTTTATCGAGCCCTGAAGCCATCATCATCTGCTTGTAAAGCTGAGGACTCTGGGCAAGGAAAGCATCTTTTTCAAAATATTTCATTGGAAATAGCTCGGTCCCGCCTTCAGTTGCTGTGGCTATGATTTTAGGTGTATGTATCTCTATGAACCCTTCACTGTGGAAGAAATCTCTAACAGCCCTAAAGGCACTTGAGCGTATCTTGAATATGGCCATCACTTCAGGTTTCCTTAGGTCCATAAAGCGATTGTCTAAACGCGTGTCAAGTTCTGCTTTTACCTTTCCAGTGGGGTCAAGCGGCAGAGGGGTTCCGGCTTTACTTAGAATCTCTATTTTCTCTGGAAGAATCTCGAAACCAAGTTTTGCCTTTGGCGTGAAGTTGACGATCCCTTCAACAGCTACAACATCCTCCGCGCTAAGCTTTGGAATTAGTTTGAACAGCTCAGGACTAACTTTCTTTTTTGGAGCGGTTATCTGGGTAATTCCCTCTCTGTCTTTGATCCATACGAACTTTATTCCACCCAGATCTTTGACTTCGTAAACCCACCCGGCAACCTTAACTCTTTCTCCGTTCAGATTTTCAGTAATTTGGTTTGAATAATGGGTTCTATACATCTCCAAACCTCCCAAATAAAAGAATTAGATGAAGGAGATTTTGATATCCTTGCCCACAATCTGAGCAAGGATGTTTTCGAGAACCTCTGCCTTCTCAGGAAGTTTGTTTTTATCTCTGCCGAGCACGAGAACCTTGTAGTAGTTTTTGCCTCCGGGCTTATAGACTATGTTGACACCGAAGACTCCTGCAGGATACAGTAAATCTGTTGTTAGCTTTTTAACATCATTTGTCCCTTTTATTTCCCTGCTTTCAATAACCCTGATCCTCTTTCCAAGCTCTCTCATTAATGTTTTAATGTTCTTTCCACCCTTACCTATTGTTAGAGGAACATCCCCCTCGCCCACAACGATAACAACAAGATCTCCAGCCTCAACAGCTTTTTTAAACTCAATATCAGCATCTCCGAGGAGCCTGTAAAGCAAGCGGGAAATTTTAACATCAAGTTCTGAAATTATCCCTTCCTGAAGCTTCTTTTCATCGGCGGGGCACAGAATATCGTCCGTTTTTAGGCAGACCTCACAGATCGGTGCTTTCATATGCTCACCTCCGGATTCTTTGAAGAATTAATGAAATAAAGCTAACACTTTTTTGCGAATGCCATTTAAAAAGATTATCATAGAACAGAATTACGCTCTTGGATAATTTTGGAGTGCATATTCCGATAGTATCACCAAAAGCTGGAAAACTAAAGCTCACCTTCAATCTCTTTTTGTATTCTTGAGATAAACTCTTCTGTATATTTGTGTCTTTCCAGTGCTATCTCTTTCGCCGTTTTAGTATACATCATGTCTTTGAGCTTCAATATTTTTTCTTCAAAATGCTTTAGAGAAGTTTCAATGTCCCTTCCGTGCTCTCCTGAATACATGAAGACTCTTGCTATTCCTATGGCACCAATTGCATCGAGCTTATCTGCATCGCTTAATATTCTGGCTTCTAAGGTCTGCGGTTCAGGAGGCCTTGAGAAACGATGAGCTTCGATAGCATGAGCAACTTCTTCAACTTTCTTATATCCCAAGGCCCTCAGAAACCTCTTAGCAATCTTTGCGCTTTCTATGGCATGATCCTCAATTTTGCCTTTGTCCTCCAAGGGTCTTGCGACATCATGAAGCAAAGCAGCTAAAGCTAAAACTTCTAAATCAGCTCCTTCTTTTTTTCCAATATGAATGCAGAGATTTAAAACCCTTTGGACATGAGAAAACCCGTGAGTGCCTTCTCTTTCAAAAAAGTTCTTTGAAAACTCCTCGGCCCTTCTGATCAATTCAAGACTGTTTTCGTCCCTTATATAATCCCCAAGCTTCATCCAACCACCTGAAGTTTCTCGTTAATGATTCCCTTTAAAAGCTGCACCATTTTTTCATGAACCTTAACGCTTATCCCATCAACACTCATGGCAATCTTTTTTGAAACTCCATCAATTAACCCTGTATCTGCCAACCGTTTAATAACCTCTCTTTCATTCCAATCTTCAAAGAAATTCTCGCCCCTTTCGATTGAAGCCTGCGCTACTAATCCGTAAGCCCCCCAGTTAGACACTGCTGAGAGTATTAGCTCATCGGTTTTAATTATTGAAGCTATTTTATCTCCTAAGGGGACGTATTTTTTGACGATGGAATTTATATTCCCCATGCCAATTTCGTTTCCTCCATCACCGATTCCTATTGTGGGTATTCCGAGTTTTGTTGCCTCCACTACTGCCCAATCCAGAGGATTTCTTGTAATTTCAAGGCCGCTCATAGAGTAATATTTTCCATTCTCCGCCCTTCCAGGGGTTTCGATACTGATTATGAGGGAATATTCCGAAAGATTGGGATCATCCACAAATCTGACATTAAATAGTTCCAAAGACTTTTTGATTTCAGGATACGTCATAATTTCTGCTTTTCCACCCATTTTTTCAACTGCTCTGTACAATGCCAATGCTCCAGAGGGTCCATCTGTCTCGGGCTGCTGTTTTGGAGGTATTGGAAAGCCTGTCACTATTAAAACATTCTCATGGTTTTTCAATAACATTTTTGCTGCATTATGTAAAAAGTTAAAATTTTTCTTTCGATACTGCAGGTAGAGATTCGTGACTCCCCGGTTACCAATATCCGTGTTTATTAAATGGGCTATCATTCTTCTCCCTCGTCGAGCTCATAGACTACGATTTTGACCCTCTTTCCTTTTATCCTCTCCTTGAGTTCCCACCAGAGTTTTGTGGGACTTTCCTTTTTATGAACGAGCTCATCATTTCTTCCGTTCAGTTTTATTTTGTTCGTTTCATACATCACGAAGACGCCTTCCTTCTGGAATATCTTTTTCATCTTAACACCTCCAGTATTTTCCTCAATTCGTGGAGTGTTCTAATTTCAAAGTCCGCAAAATTATATCCTTTTTCATTCTTCCTGTTTATCCATACTCCTTTCATACCGATATTCTTAGCTCCATAAACATCCTGTTGCAGTGAATCACCTATCATCATGGCGTCTTCAGGCTCTATACCCAGTTGTTCAATAGCATGCAGGAAAATTCTGGGTTCTGGTTTTATTGCATTCACATCATCTCTTGTGACGATAACATCAAAATACCTATCCAGTTTTGCTACCCTTAGCTTTAGCTTTTGATATGAAGGTCCGCTGGTTACTACGCCCAGCTTATATCCATCTGATCTCAGCCATTCGAGGGTGGGTGGGACATCGGGATAAACGTGGATTTTATGAGGATATTCTCTCAAAAGGTTTTCATATTTGAGATCTATGCTGAACAGGCTAAAAAAGAAGTTCCAGTCATGCCAATCATAGGTGCCTCTCCTGCCGATTATTTCTTTCATGAATTTATTCCGAGCTTCTTCTTTGTTAACTCCAAGTTTTTTTGAGAGATCATCATAAACCCAAGGTAAAAAAAGCATTATAAGTGGTTCTTCAGTTAGAAGAGTCCCATCAATGTCGAATAATACTGCTTTCATCTGACCACCTCTTTGTTAGCAGGGCGAGTATCTCTATTTCTTTTTCTAAGCCGTTAGCAACCCGAACACCCCATATAATATCTTTCTCACTGAGTATTTCCTGAAAATGTGAAAGTATGTGATATGCATGTTTTAGGGGTACCTCCTTTCCAACTAAAATACTAATCAAGCCTCTTTCCCAGATCCCCCAGTGCCAGTTAAAATCTACGGTATTGAGCATTCTTAATATACCCACGTTATTTCCTCTTATCATATTGAATAGGTCGGCATAGTCAATATTTACCAACATTTCGTTTTCAAGATAATAGTAAAGTTTTGAAAACATACTCCCAATTTGGTGTGTAGCATATTCAAATGCAAGATTAACGGTTTTTTCCCTGCTCATGAATTCCCACAGAGAATCATAAAATACAGTTTCAAAGTTTCCAGCCCATTTGGGTTTGTTTTCTTCGACAAGTTCCTTTTCCGGAGTTAATGTGTATGCAAGTTTGATCACATCTTCTGGTGTGTTGGATGTTATTAAATTTGCTATTTCGAGATTTATAGGTTTATCCTCAAAAATAAGCCAGAGCATGGTATTTTTAGGTATGCTTGAAAAAAAGCTTTCTATCCTGTTTATATATTCAACAGCCTTGTGGGATGCAAGATAGTATGCTGGGTTTATAGTAACCCTAACTGCACTATCTATGTTTATTTTATCTACTATCCTGACCCCACTGTTTCCTATTCCTACAAAAATGTGATTAAAAGAAATCAGCATAAAGACCCCTACTCAAGGGTAGCATGCTTCCTCCTCATATCCTTTTCGGTTTTTTGGAACGTCGCCATAAGTAGAGCTATAATGCCATCAAGAAATACCATTGTAGAATCTTCGAATAATGTTCCCATAGGTGCTATCCATTTGTATTTGGTTAGCATTTGTCTTGCAATGTAATCTGTTGGTATATCTGTTTTTGTTCTTCCGGGTATTTCAACGACAATATTTGCAATTTTGCCTAAGGTGGAATTTGCATACGAGGTAATTGCCACAACCTTCCCCCCTTCCTTCTTAGCAATCTCTGCAGCATCTACTATTGTTTTTGTTTCTCCACTTCCACTGATAGCGATCAGCAAATCGCCGGGCTCAAAGGCGGGGGTTATTGTTTCACCAACAACATACACATTAAAATCCAAATGCATCAAACGCATTGCAAATGCTTTTCCAACTAATCCGCTCCTTCCGGCTCCATAGATAAATATCTTATTGGCTCCTATCATGGCATCAATTAAGCCCCTAACCTGTTCTATTTTGAGTGTCTCAGCTACTTGGCTTATATGATCTACTATGTCTACCATGGCTTTTCTTATTGTAAGCATATATTCCCCCCAGAAAAGATCAATTATCTTCCTGGTGGTTTCCTCCGGATTTTTTGCTTTTGTTATAGCCCCACCTACGATTATTATAGTAGCTCCAAGTTCAATAACCTTGGGTATTGTCTGTAGATTTAACCCGCCAGCAACCGCAACTGGGACTTTTACAGCTTTAACCACTTTCCCCAAGTCTTCTAAAGGAGTCTTACCCTGAACCTGTTCGTCTATCCCAGTATGTACAAGGATATAATGAACCCCCATTTTCTCAAGTTCTTTCGCCCGTTCCACTTTATCTTTTACTCCAATCAGATCGACCATGATTCTAATGCCATATTTCCTTGCAACATCCACAGCATCTTTTATTGTTTTATCATCGGCAACACCGAGAATAGAAACGACGTCTGCACCATGTCGAGCGGCCATCTCAACTTCAAGGGCTCCAGTGTCCATCGTTTTCAAATCTGCCACAATTTTTCTATCAGGGAAGCGCCTCTTCAAAAGCTCAACAGCTCTCATACCTTCTTTCTTGATTAGAGGTGTTCCGACCTCAAGCCAGTGGGCTCCTCCACGAGCGGCTTTTTCTGCTATAGAAATAGCTTGTTCTATATCAGTTAAGTCCAATGCCACCTGCAGGATCATCTTGATACCTCCAGCTGATTTTCAGTTTAACATTGACATCCCTACTTTTAAACTTTGGCCACGAATCTTTTACAAATTCATGTTAATAATAGATTACTAAGATTTAAAAGCTCCTCACTGAAGTTTAATAGGGAAAGAAAATGGTTACGTTTATCCCTTTCGGTGAAAAACCTAATAGAGATGGTGTTATTTATGTTCTAAATTATCTCAAAAGGAACAAATTACTTGAGGATTATATGATTGTGGAATCCAGTAATATTGAGCTTTTAGCAGATAGAGTCCCTCGGGATGAAGTTTATATAATTGGAGAACATTTAGCCAGCTATGGCATAGTTAAAAGTTTGACTCCTCCAAGTTTGTTGAGTGTAGACGCCCATACAGATTTAATGCACGATTATCTTGATCATGGTTCATGGCTTGCATATGCTCTGGAGGAAAGGATAATAAACCGAGCGGCAGTTATAGGAGCAGTACTTATGATACCGACTACTGAAAGGACTTCACTATGGACCAGACGAGTTAAAATATTTCCCGCCCTACTAAGGAGTAAAAAAGTTGGCCATAGATGGAAAGCATATAAGAACTTACAAACGAGCTCAGTGGAAGAAATTATACATGAAGCAAGAAAATACCTCGGAAGTGATATATATCTGACGGTAGATATGGATGTTTTGAGACCTGAATATAGAATTTCCCGTTTTCAACATGGAGAACTTACGTTAGATGATCTCCTTGAAATCTTATCCGAGATCAAAAATAACTTTAACATAATAGCTTTTGATATCGCTGAAATTTCAGAAAAAATACGTCGTTCGAGATTAGGTAAGAAGGCCTTAGTTGAAGTTTTTCAGCTATTAAGTGGGGGATGAGAGAATGGGTCTTAGTGAAAAGGAAATTAGGGAAGTTATAACCCCGCTCCTCCTATCCGGCGCTAAGATGCTTGATAAACACTGCCCAAAATGTGGTGCTCCTATGTTTGATTTAAATGGTAGGGTGTTCTGCCCCGTTTGTGAATATAGAAAAAAACAGGGAAAAGCTAACGTAGGAGATATTGAAAGAATTCTGGAGGAAAAATTAAAAGAACTGGCGGATGATCTTCCCAATGATCTTAATGAGCTTGAAAAACATTTAAGTGTCATGGAAAAGATAATAACTTTGTTGGAGCGATATAAAAAATTGGAGGGAGGATGATGAAACATCTGAGAATTCTGGAATCTTTAAAGGAGAAAGAAAAAACTCTTGAGGATATTTCCAGCGAAGTCAATATCCCTCTCATGGAAGCAAGAAAGCTTCTTTTGAGGCTCTCAGAACAGGGGAAAGTCGAAAGTTTCGAGAAAGAAGGCAAAATTTACTGGAAAATTAAAGAAAAGGATGAGAAAGAGGAGAAATTTAAATACGTATAGTTACAAGAGCCTAAGCTTTTTCGGCTTTTTCCCAATATTCATTGAACTTTCCTTCAAATAGAGATTTTACTCTGAAGTCTTTAATCCAAATCTGGGTCTCATAATTGAAGTATCTGGCAGCCATGTCCTCTAATGCAAAAAATACCTCGTCATCACAAATCAGCATCGGAAGTTCGAGTTTCTCAGCAACTTTAAGTTCGAGCTTTCCATTCTTATAATAGTCGAGAAGTTTTGAAGTTTGCATCCGAGGCAGGAGTTGCTTCGTTACTATAATCTTGGCCTTTATTCCTCTGTCGATAGCTTTTATAATGTCATTTTCGAGGTTGATTGCTATGTAACCATCATCTGCCAGTAGTATTGTTTCTTTAACCTCCTCGAACATTTCTTTAGTCTTGAGTGTGGCGTTTCTTATACCTCTGACGACCCAGACACGCTCAACACCATATTTTGGAATTTCAGTTTCAATTAATGGCATCATTAACTCCAACAGCTCTTCTTTAGCTTTCTTCTTTGCTTCCAATTCATCTTTTATGCGCTCCTGCCATTCTTCAATGAATTTCTCAAGAATATTCTCAGGGTGAACTGGCCTGTATTTATTTACTTTTCCTGGCTGGCTGATTGCAAATCCCTTTTTTTCCAGACTTCTCAGGACATCATATGTCCTTGGGGCTGGGACTTCCGAAACACTTGCAAGCTCTGCAGGAGTTAAAACTCCAAAACCAACAAGCGCTACGTATGCTCTGGCTTCGTATAAGTTTAGTTCAAAATGGTCTTGTAAAAGTTCTACCATTCTATCTTTAACCATTTTTACCACCACCAAATTTTCCACTATGGTTATTTGACGGTATGGTATATAAGGTTTTTTCTTAATATCAAAGTTTTTCCGGTTATTAAATCCAATGACTTAATATAACTTCAGCCGATATTACAGATGTTGCATGGATATACAAAAAGATTACTCCATCTTAGATTTTAAGTTTTTTGATCCAGTAAAAAATGATTAAGACGTAATAAAATCTGAATTTATACACATGTTATGTCATAATTCATTGGAACTGATGTACGATTTTATCTCATTATATAACCGCACAAGGACATTTTGGTAATCAACACGATTTTCTTCCACCATGTCCATGAGTTCCTCCAATTCTCTTGTTTTTTCTTCGCTGACCAGCTCTTTGTATTTGCTCACCAAATAATGATAGACCTTAATGCCCTGTTCTGTGGGGACGAGTTTTTTCCTGCCTTTAGTTTCGATAACATAATATCTACTGAGCAACGTTTTGACTATCTTGGCATAAGTTGAGGGCCTACCTATCTTCTTTTCTTTCATCAGAGCTATTATATCTCCTTGTGTATAAAGTTGGACTTTCGGAGCACGCCATTTCTTAAATTCTTTTACCTTAAGTCTTTGTCCCTTTTTGAGCTTTGGAATCTGCCATAGCGGGAGTTTTCTTATCTTTGCCCAGCCATCGTAAAGTATGTTAATGTAACCTTCAACTTCAGCTTTGGCTACTCTACCATCTATCACAGCTCTTTCATGGAGAATTCTGGCCGCTTTCATCTGACTTGCCATAAAACGTTTGAATATCATGTCATATAGCCTGAAATGATTTCTGGTTAGACCTCTTGCGAGTGTGATAACCCCATCTCTAATGAGTTGCATTAACCTTCCGGTATCAATTGGTCTGGTAGGTCTTATTGCCTCATGGGCGCCTTCATCACCCCATTTTCTCGGAGCAAAATAATCTTCCCCAAGTTCCTGTGTTATATATTCCTTTGCAACATCGATTCCTGTATTGCTCACGTGAATCGAATCGGTACGGTGATAAGTTATTAGACCTAACTCAAAGAGATCCTGTGCAAGTTGCATTGTCTGGGGTGCGGAGAGGCCAAGGTAGCGGGATGCGTCCTGAAGCATTGTGTCTGTCGTGTATGGTGGCAGTGGATTGAGCTCTCTCTCCTCTATTTTAACTTCCTCCACAGTTATCTCTCTGATTTCTTCCTTAACTCCCTCTAACATCACCGTTAAGCCATTTTCGAGAGTTAAGAGCATGAAATCGGTTTCGCTCTCGGTAAATTCCTTGTATCTCTGGATAATCCATCCCAGAACTGGTGTCTGTACCCTGCCCGCAGATAGGTTCCTGTTCTCAAAGACCTGCTGGAGTTTCTGGCTAAGTTCAAATCCTATCCATCTGTCTTCTATTCTCCTGACAAGCTGGGCATTGACACGAGCTTCATTTACATCCCTTGCATCTTCCAGTGCTTTCAATATTGCTGGCCGTGTAACCTCATGGAACTCTATGCGCTTGATGTTGGGAGTATAAGGACTAAGCACGTTTCTGATATCCCATGCTATTTTCTCACCTTCTGTATCGGGATCAGTTGCTATGAGAATCTCATCCACCTCCTGAGCAATCTCCCGCATTGCCCCAACATTTTCAAAGGCATCCCTCACATTTTGGGAGCCGCATCTTGGACAGATCCCCCTCTCTTCCCAGTCGACGAACTGATGGCCACAGTCCCTGCATCTTTTTATTGTATCATAAACAGGAACAAAAAACATGTTACCGTCTGTCTCCCTAATTAACACCCCATGATAACCTTCATTTGTAACGAGGTCAAACATATGGCCACCACTTGCTAAGATTGTTAGCATCCTGTCACCTATGCTAACTTCATATGCTACTAAGTCCCCTATGCGTCTCTTGCTCGGCTGACCAAAGAAGTTTGCTATTGTCCGGGCTTTGTTTGGAGATTCAACTATCATTAGTGCAGATTTAACAAGATCCTTTGTCTTCTGGCTTATTTTTCCTTCCATTACAAGCTTGACCTTTATTCTATCTTCGTCTATTTCCCTCAAAAGTTCCTTCAAGTTCAGCTCCTCAAAAGGCTCCATTTTAAACTCTGTAAAGCGCCAGCGCATCTGTCTTATTAAACCGTTGAAGACCTTCTCATTATCTACAATGAGAACACTTAACCCCCTGGTTATCCCACCTGCAAAAAGCCTGCTTGTTCTTCCAGTTGCTTGGATATATGTTCTAACATCGGGAATTTCAATGTACCACTTTCCTTTTTCCTCATTGAGACTTACAAATGGATCTTCAGCTATCCTTTTTAGAACACTCTCATCTTTGAGTACTTTTCTCAGAAACTCAACAGTTTGCCGGAATACACCCAGAACATGATTGTGGAACCCCTCAAGTGGCAGCCCCTCAGCTAAAGCCTCCTCAATCTTTAACAGCTCGAACTGTGGTATGTTTCTTATAAGCCTCCTTAATCGGGCGTATAATTTTTCTGCCTCTTTTCTTTGGTCTTTTTCAAGAAATTCCATAACCTCGCTCATCAGCCCGAGGACACGGTAAATAGTAGGATGCTCAAGGTCTATCGAGAACCTGAATTTA
This sequence comes from uncultured Thermococci archaeon, assembly GCA_964487115.1. Classification (GTDB taxonomy): domain Archaea; phylum Methanobacteriota_B; class Thermococci; order Thermococcales; family Thermococcaceae; genus Thermococcus. The sequence continues at coordinate 24,704 of CAZAPD010000035.1, forward strand.
GGAACTCCCGTAAAGATGGAGTACCGTATGAGATGGGGTAAATCCAAGCCACGAACGATACTCCCGTAATAAGTAGCGACTCCAACGAGGTAATCAACCTCACCATTTTCAAACTTTTCCAGCCCTTTCTTGCTCTTTGATGAGATTAGCTCTACCTTTAAATCCCTCTCCTTGAGATAGCTCGTGAGTTCCTCAGCATAGCTTATTCCCTGATCAATCGGAACAAAAACTAAGCCTCCTCCCCCAAGTTTGTTAAGCAGTTCAGCAACGTGTTCTTTAGGGTCTTTTTCAGGGAACAGGTAGCTGTCAACTACATTTCTAAGTGCCGATCTTCCGCTACCAACCTCAAACCCTAAAAGCTCGCGATAGAGTTTTATCCTGTCACCACGAGCGCTTCCGGTGGCAGAAGCTATGATTAAAACCCCAATATCATGTTTTTGTTTAAATTCTTCAATCTCTTGACTAATCTTCCTGATCTGCTCATTCAGCTCCTTGAGACGCTCATTCTTGTCCTCAGAGTTGCCATTTAGATACCGGGCCATCTGCTTTTTGAGTCTTATGATTTCCCATGCTTTCTGAATTATATCATTATTGAATCCGAGCAGGATAAGGGAGCGATCAATATTCTTCGAGGCTTTTAAGAATGCGTCGACGTCATCGACGAAAATAAAGTCAAAATGCTTGTCCATGAAGACCTCATCAAATTTTCTCGCTAAATACTGAGCACTTGTTATAAGGATATCGTAATTCCCACTTTTAATTTTTTCAAGCATCTCTCCCTTCTCCTTCTTCCTTAAATTGCCGTGGTAATAAGCAAGGTTGACCTGAATCCCGGCTTTTTCCGCAAGCTGGGTCACTTTTTTGATTGTCTGAATTACAAGAGGGGTTGTTGGAACGATCATGTAACTCTTCTTTCCTTGTATAGCGTAATAAATGGCCATAAAAGCCCCAAAGGTGCTCTTGCCCATCCCGGTTGGGGCTATAATAGAGAAGCTTTTTCCTTTCACAAGTCTTTTAACCCATGTTTTTTGAGCACTCCAGAATGTAAAACCCGTGGCTTTTTCGAAGAGGCTTTCAATTTCTTTAAGCTTAGTCTCAAGCCGGTAAATATCCTCCCACTGTTTCAGGGTGCCCCTAACTTTTAGAGCATCTCTCACAGCTGTTATAAGATCAATATACATCTGGGCGTGAATTTCATCCTCAATACATGTCTCACATGGATTCTTTTTGTAAAGCCTCTCATCACAAATCCTACCAGCACAATTTGGACACATACTTTTGTAGATGGCCTTCATTTTACCACCCTCTAATCTCTCTTTTAGTGATGGCTTCTTTTATAAGGCTTTTTGAGAGGCATGTTCTAACTCTTTTTTCAAAATTTCAGCCAATTTGTACTCTGAAAAAAGCTCTTTATATTCCTCAAGTATCTCCTCAAGCTCAAAATATGTTCTCTCCTTGGGGAATAATTCCAAAAATTTTAAAGCCTTTCTGAAAAGTCTCGCCACTTCGCTCCCACTTTCGTCATTGTTGAGCATATATCTCAGCTCTTTCAATGTGAGTTCTATCCCGAATTCGGGATTTGCGATGGAGTACATATCAACGATACATTCAGGAGAGAATTCAGCGTATTTTTTGTCTGTTTTAATGTAAAAGCCTTCATTAAAGGCAGTCATAACTGCAGCTACATGTTTGCAGTCTCCTCCAAGGGGACAGGTGCACTTATTCCCCCCGCCCTCTATTCCAAGTTCAACATAATATGGATATGTGCCCAAAACCTTAGAAAACAGTTTATTTCCTTTTTTTACAACCCATAATACTCTGCCTTCTCTGAAGTATTTCTTACCCTTTTTCAGGACCTTCTCCTCCATTATAACCACTAAGGTTAGTAAGCAATGAAGATTTTAAACCTTTTGGTGGGCAGTAACATACTATTAGTTTAATGATGCTTCCAAGAAAGTATAAACCTGAACACTTGGCAGGCACGTCAAAATTATCCCAGCAGTAACAGCGGTAGTTTTTAATTTGGAATGGCATATTTATATATGAGGTGGTGTTATGGATGTTTTTGAGTTGGCAAGAAGATATCATGAGGAGCTTGGTATAGAAGAACCAAGCTTTGCAACTATGGCTGCTGAAATGTTTGAAGATCTTGGCCTGAAGCTTCTTGAGCACCTCCAAGAAGAGGGTTACACCTTAAAGGGAACCAGATTTCTGGATTACGACAAAACGCTTATCCTCCAAATAATGAAAGGAGAAAGAAACTTTGAGATTGCCCTTAGGAAGGCTTAATAGCTTGTTTCATAGTCGAATACTATTTCCTTCTTTTCACCCGGTCCCACGGTTACTTTAAATTCAACATAGTTTGCTGTTTCATTGAGAGGTTTTATTGAGGATGTTTTCAATACCCCACGTTTATAATGCCTTACGATCACTGTTTTTGTTTCCTTCCCAAAGTTTTCAATTGTAATTTTAATTTTATAGTAGGAATAGTGATTGCCATGTTTCTCTTCGAGTATCTGAGTTGTTCCCTTTAGGTCGATGTCCTTTCCAATTCCTATCCTTAAAACATCTCCTTTGGGAGTGTGCTCAATTGACCTTTCTCCAATAAGGATGTTGCTTCCGTTCATATCTTTGTAAATTTCGACTATTCCGGCAGGGAGGACTTTTTCTGTCTTAAATGATATTGATTCATAAACTGCACTACTGCCCCTGTAGGGATAGCTCTCATAAAGGTATTCGCGCTTGAATGGTGTCTCCTGGTAGATGTAAGGTATCATTTTCTTCTCAAAAGGATTTACAGATGCAGTGCCAAGTCTGTAGATGTAAAATGCCTCTAACTTTTCAGGTTCTATCGAGGAAACTGTACCTGACTTCTCTGTTGTGGTTGTGAGTGTATAAAGTGTTCTGGGTTGCATATAGAAGCTAACTTCTCCTGAGACGAGGGCTATTTCAGCGTTTTCAAATTTCTCCCTTGTAGGATTGTCTATGACGACGTAACCCAAGAGTTTTGCTTTGTTGCCTATATAGAGTTTGTATCTTGAGCTCCATCCTATTCCCTTCACACGGTAAATCAAGTCGAAGGAGTATTTTCCATCCTTTTCTGCTTGGATTATGGCGTAAGCTTGGGCTCTGTTATTGTCAAGACCTGAAACCTTCAGGTATGAGATTTCATCAGGATTTATGACATAAAGTCTATCTCCTTCTATAACAACATATCCGTTCTTCAATCCGAGGAGCTTCCCTGATATCTCTTCACCATCATTAAGCTTCACTGTTACTTCTTTTCCTGTGTTAGCTTCATAAACACTCTTTTCTGGCATCACTTGGCTCACAATTCCGAGGACGTAAACATTACTGCTTAAGGGTGTTAGAGTTATCTCCTCTATATTGAGCCCCTGCAATTCATCGAGTGGAACCTCGTTTATACCTTTTTTTAAACTAAGTGTAATGTTTTTCTCAATTACACCAACTTTTGCCGAGTCATAGAGAACAACGGTTTCCCCTTTAGGGGCTGCCTGTTCCCCCTGGAGGAATAGAAGTGCCAGAACCAGTATGATAATTCCAAAACTGCCAATGAGTTTTTTCTTCAAATTCATCACCCGATATAGTCTTTATCCTCATACTATTTATAATGAGCGACAGCTTCAATCTGAGTTGAAGGGAAATCCTTTTAACTCTCCAGACATAGTTGGGATTGCATTCCAATGATTGAGAGGTGATAGATATGGAAAGAATTGAAAAAGCAAGGCAGATCATCGAGAAAGCCAAGGTCGAAAACCGACCGCTCGTCGAGCCTGAGGCGAAGGAGATACTCAAACTCTATGATGTCCCGGTTCCTGACTTCAAGGTTGCCACCAACGAGGAAGAAGCTGTGAAGTTTGCCAGGGAGATCGGCTATCCTGTCGTTATGAAGATCGTCTCTCCCCAAATCATCCACAAGAGCGACGCTGGTGGTGTCAAAATCAATATCAAGAGCGACGAGGAGGCAAGGGAAGCCTTTAGGAAGATAATGGAGAACGCTAAGAACTACAAACCGGATGCTGATCTCTGGGGCGTTATAATCTACAAGATGCTCCCGCTCGGCAAGGAGGTCATAGTCGGCATGATACGCGACCCGCAGTTCGGCCCGGCCATAATGTTCGGCCTCGGGGGGATCTTCGTCGAGATCCTCAAGGATGTTTCCTTCCGCGTCGCCCCGATAACCAAGGAGGAAGCCCTTGACATGATAAAGGAAATCAAAGCCTATCCAATTTTAGCTGGAGCACGTGGTGAGAAGCCTGTTCACATAGATGCCCTCGCTGATCTAATTGTAAAAGTTGGTGAGCTGGCACTTGAGCTTCCAGAAATAAAAGAGCTCGATATCAATCCAATTTTTGCCTATGAGGATAGTGCAGTTGCAGTCGATGCCAGGATGCTTCTCTGACTTTCTCTTAATTCTTTCTTAATCTGTTTGTATGATTGCCTGATTGTTTAAAATAAAAAAAGTAAATTCAGCCGACGGTGAAAATTCTTATGGTGTTTGTTCCTGCGGTTTTTCCTATTGGAGTTCCTTTAGTTAGGAGAACAGTATCATTCTCTGAAACTAATCCAAGCCCCTTGATTACGCTGATTATCTCCTTCTCGCTTGTCTCATTAACGAGGAATGGATAAACGCCATAGGAAAACATCAGGCTATTGGCAACCTGTTCATCTGTAGCAAAGGCCAGAATCCACTGTTTTGGTTTGAAGCGCGAGATCAGTCGTGCTGTCTGTCCTGTTCTTGTTGGAGTTAAAATATATTTTATGTTTATTGAGTTTAGAGCCTCTATGATGCTTCTTGTTATTGCATCCTTAATCGTCCCTTTTCTGGGTATTTTCTCCTTCCATTCCAGGGTTTTCCAGTCCGCTATGCGGGATGACCACATTGAATCCCTGTAGGCTTCGGTGGTTCTTGCGATTTTGGCCATCATTCTGACGGTCTCAACGGGGTATTTTCCAACAGCGGTTTCCTCTGAAAGCATTACAGCATCGGTTCCATCAAGTATAGCATTTGCAACATCCGTGACCTCAGCTCTGGTTGGTAATTTTTCTTCGGTCATACTTTCGAGCATCTGGGTAGCAGTTATAACAGGTTTCCCAGCCAAATTTGCTTTGTGTATAAGTTTTTTCTGGAGGATTGGTAGTTTTTCAATTGGCATTTCTACCCCTAAATCACCTCTGGCGATCATTATTCCATCTGTGGCACAGAGTATGTCCTCAAAGTTTTTAACAGCATCAGGCCTTTCTATCTTTGAAATTATGAAGATTCTCTTCTTTCTCTCATCTGTAAAGCGTCTAACTTTCAGTATATCGTATGCTGAACCAACGAAGGAAATGCCCACAGCATCGATTCCCTTTTCAATAGCAAAGTCCAATATCTCCAGATCATGCTCTGTTATGGCTTCAACAGCCATTCGAGCCTTTGGAACATTTATTCCTTTGTGGGAAAATAGAGTTCCGCCAACCAGAACCTTACATAGAACTTCATTTTCTTTTACCTCTTCTACTCGGAGGGCTATGAAACCGTCACTGAGATATATGACATCTCCCTTTGAGACCATTTTGGGGAAGTCTTTAAACTCTACTGGGATTTCAGCTTCTGTTCCCACTATATCTTTAGTCGTTAATGTTATCGTTTGCCATCTTCGTAGGGTTACGGATCCATTTTGCAGTTCACCCACTCGGATTTTTACTCCGGGCAGATCCCCAAGAATTGCGACTCTCCGATTTATCCTTTCAGAAATTTCCCTGATCATTTTAATGATTCTTTCATGTTGTTTGAAGTCTCCGTGAGCGAAGTTAATACGTGCAACACTCATTCCTGCCTTGATCATGCTTTCAATTGTTTTCCTGTTCATTGAAGATGGCCCAATCGTAGCTATAATTTTCGTCTTGTTACTTGGCAGTCTCATTAAACTTCACCTATATTGGAATATCACAATTACTACTTAAATAATACTAACCCAAGATTGAGGAAACACCGATAGCTGGTATTGTGGTGATAAGGATACTTAAAAGTCCTCCAATGATTAAAGCAGGAACAGTCTTTTTTCGTTCCATACCAAACAGATAAGCGGCTAAGCTTCCTGTCCATACTCCAGTACCCGGGAGAGGTATTGCAACAAAAAGAATTAATCCGATAAATCCCCATTTTTCAACATATGGGCGAGCTTTGTTCCTTACCTTGCTGATATAATTCAGATAACTTTGTCCTATTCTTCTTAGCTCAGTTCGTTCTAATTTCAACATGATAATGTCAATATATGGGAGGAAAAACGGGAGAAGAAATGAGAGAACAAAAATTGCAATAGAAGCCACTATAAGAGTTCCTTGGATAGGGTAGCCTCTACCTATTCCATAGATAACAGCATATCTGCCTTCGAATGTAGGTAGTAGAGATAGTATAAAAACTTCCATTAATCTGTTCATTGCAATCAATGTAGAACATGGAGGTAATAAAAAGGTTGGGGTCTGAACCCTCCACTGTTGTTGTCCTCTGTCTATGATATTTATTATATCAAATGCACAAGCTTAATAAATTAGGATAGTCTAAGATCAGCACGGTCATAGTATGAATATCCTTGAAACTAAATTGACGAAACGGGCAATGAAGTTAAAACTGAAGGAGTTGATAATTGGAAAATGGACAGTTCTATATGTTTATCCTGGGAACAACACTCCCGGATGTACTGTAGATGCTGGGGATTTTTCAGAGTTACTATTCGGGATCAGGGGCTTAGATAATTGGAGTGAGTAGAGATTCAGTAAAAATCGCATCAGCGCTTTAAAGAGAGATAGAAATAGAATAAATGCCGCATTAATAAAAACATTGGAGCATGGAGAAAAAGACGCATGGGAAACCAAAGGAAAAATGGTTTGGAAGAAGATTAAGGTTAAAGCTAAAGGTCATACAGCAGAAGTCCTGAAAATTTTAAAGAATTTAATTAAAGAATAGAAACTTTTTATCCCACAAGGGCATTTTTAAATCCAAAGCCTTTAATAAGCTCAACGGCTTTTTCCATTTCATCATAGGTGAGCCTTCTTGCTATCTCTGGATATCCATTAGCTTTGTATTCTGGTCTATACTGAAACATCACATTTATCCTGACATCTCTGCCAAGGTTTTCTGAAATCCATTTGAGAATAGGTTTTGTACAACACTCCAGATGGTTGGGCATCACCAGATGTCGGATGAGGAATTCTGCTCTGTAATGGTCCTTTGCGAGAAGGAAATTTCTTGTAACAGTTTCCCAGTATTGGGGAACTTTTGAATATTTCATAGCATCTTTGTTGTTTCCCCATTTAAAATCCGATAGGTATATATCCACAATACCATCGAGAAGCCTCATGGTCTTTTCGCTCATATACATGTTGGAATTCCAGAGGATTGGTATTGGAACTTCGATCTCTCTGAGAATATCAAGAATAAAAGGAATATTTGGTGTGGGCTCCCCTCCAACAAAATTAACGTTTTTCGCCCCCTCCATTCGAGCCACTCCAATTCTAATGGCAATCTCGTCAGGGGAGTAAGCTATGCCAACTCTCTGCTGGCTTATGTCCCAATTCTGGCAGAAGGCACAGCGGAAGTTACAGCCCGAAAAGAAAACTGTATAAGAGGGTATAAGCTCAGGTTCTTCTCCGAGATGCAGGAAGGCACTCACAATTCTGCTCTCTTTCACCCTGCAATAGCCAAGCTGTTTCTTTCTATCTACCCGGCATTTTATCTCACACAGTATGCATTCTTCCATGAGTCTGTGAGCTATGAGCGATTTTAAGTCAAGAAGACTCTGTTCGGGTTTTTCTGAGAGCTCGTTATTGTGCAGTTTTTCAATGCCTTCTTCATGCAACTGCCAGAGTTCATCAATAGAACAATCTTTGCTGAAGGACACTTTCACCTCTCGGGCATAGTAAAAATTCGGCTTTTCCTCTCCCCGTAGCAATGCAAAATAGTGGGGAAGGGCGTTTTCTGCACTTTTAATTTCAGCAACTTCAACGTGTCTAAACAGCATATCATTCATTGGTTATCACTATCAGAACTTAAACTTTTTTCATATTATGTCCATAACTGTATTTCAACATTTCTTTTAAGTTCCAAGAAACAACGATCGCAATAAGTTGATGGTCTTAGATCCCACTCCTCAATAGTTTTCGGAGGATTCATGACGCACTCATTGTTGCAGTGCTCAAGTCCAAATGCATGACCAATCTCATGGAGGATACCCTTGAAAAGCCGCATTTTGAACTTTTCTCTGTCCTCAGAGTGAAATGGTTCTGTGGAGAGTATCATAATCCGCAAGTTGGTTATGGTTTCATGATAACCTAAAAACTTTTCATAGAAATCGAAGTATGGGTTTCTTGATATTATTGGAAAAGTTGTAAGTGCAAGGATTTTGTTCATAACGATTCTCCTATCCGGTTTTTCCCCCCTGTTTGTGGTTTCTTTGATATCCTGAAGAAGTCTGGAGTAGAGGGTTTCAATAAGTGCTTCCAGAGGGTATGCCTTAAGTTTTCCCTTGGTAGTGTTTATGTTAATTAGATAACCGGGAGCTAATTTTAGGGGACCAATGTAGATGAGTCTGATGTCTATATTATTGTTAGTGAAATATCTGTTGACTTCCTCGAAAACATCGAACAGTGTTTGCTTTTCTATAAAATTCCCAACGTATGTTGTTTCTATGAATTGCATCAATTCCCCACACTAAAGTGGGGGATACTCAAGTTATTAAGCTTTTTGCTATTTGTTATATTTATGTTATATCCCAAAGAAATCCACCAGAAGCTTTGTGTATTCTTCAGCTGCGCATAGATAGGGGAAATGGCCCTCATTTTTGAAGGTATAAACCCTTTTAAAGTTATACATTCCTTTTAATGTTTTCCTTAATTGGGGTGGGACCATCGGATCATTTTCGGACTCTATAAGCATTAGAGAAGCTTTGCATGAATGACAGCATGGCAAGAACTTCTCGATAACACATCTATACCTTGCGAGTAAATCGGCTTTGTTCATTTTTCTTTCGCACATTTCAAGGATATAGGCCCTGACAATTGGGGAATTTTGAGATGCTGGAACTACATTTTTGAGCATTCTCCTTTTTAATATCTGCATTACCACCGAATTTGGCAGTAAATGGACAAGTTTAATAAGCCACCGGTTCTCTTTCTCATAAAGGTCATTTGGAGGAAAAGTATTTCCAAAAACAGCTTTTTTTACAATATCTGGATAGAATGAGGTTAAATATTGGGCAAGATACCCTCCAAGAGAGGATCCTACCACAAATACCTCTTCTATCTCTTCATTTTTCAAAATTTCAATTATACCCTCTGCCAGACCATGAAGAGACTTTACTGGCGGATAGGTGACGCTGACAGTTTGATAATCATCTTTTAAACTTAATATCTGTTGCCACCATATATCATACGCTCCTCCCATACCATGTAAAAACAGGATTGTTCTATTACCCTCTCCCAAAACTAAGTATTGCCACTTTACATTTTTGTGAGGGAGTATTTTTGTTGGTATCCTCCTAAATTCTAAAAGACTGTTTTTAATCTGATCATTGTAGGGATAATATTCCATAAAGCCTTTTTCCATTGATATCACCTGTATGTGGGGATATTTTAATGATATAATAACTTTGCTGTTTTATTAGGTCATTGAACCATAAAAGTTTTTAAGTGGCTTTTGTAGTGGTTAATGGGCGATGGCGTCCGCCCAGGCTTCGAGCCAAACTGCCCAAAAGGGCTGATGACGCCTGTTCTACAACCTTTGGGAGGCGGTAGAATGGGCTCGAAGCTTTATGAAATCGGAAAATATGTTAACGCTAATGCCGTTATCAAATACATTGGAGAGAGACGGCATGAGGATGGAGGTTACTGCTTTGTAACTCTCTTAGATGAGACTAACATAAATGATACATACTATGCGGTAAAGATCTATGACTTACTTGAACTGAAAATCCCGGAGAGAGAAAAAACTGCCCAGTTCCTCTTTAGTGCTGCAGGGAAGCAAACAGCAGTGGTAGCTGTTGCAATGGCAGTTGAGGGCATGGTTTTACTCGGGGCTAAAGATCTGGCAGAGAAAAAGCTTGATCTGCTATTTTCAAAGTACAATCCTCTTGAAGGGAGATTTGCTGTAGGACTCGGTGGGAGTGAAGAATTTGGAACATCAACACCGTTGGAAGCGACTTACTGGGTTTTAAGGGCGCTAAAGGCTTTGAACTACAGGATGGATTTGGAAATGAAGGGGAGGATAAGGGATTTCATCATGGAATTTAAAAAAGGAGATGGATTTGGAGTTAAGCAGCCAACGACAACGATGACATATCAGGCTATTTTTAGTCTTAATGCTCTTGGCTACGATGTTCCCAGAACACGGCATTTTGATGCATGTGAGGTCTATGGAGGCTTTACAGAGGTTCCTTATTCATTACCTCCATATTTAGAACCCACATTCTATGCCATCAGGGGATTAAGGCTTCTGGGAGATAGACCCAGATATATCAAAAGTCATATTAATTTTATCAGAGCCCTTCAAAATCCAAATGGAGGCTTTAGGAGAAGTCTTGAGATGGGTATCTCTAACTTCCAGAATACCTATAGAGCACTCAGGGCATTGGATGATCTTCTTGCCTTCTGATTTTATTTTTGGTGATTAAAATGGACCTGATTGGGATTTATCTGAAAGAAGCCCTTGAAAATTCGGGCTGTCCTGTGTGTAATCTCCTGAGAAAGTATGAGCGGAATGAGATAGGGACAATTCTCTATGAACATGTAAATAATCCCTCTGTGAGAGAACAGTTTAAAGAAAGTTTGGGACTCTGTTCGTATCATGCTTGGAAATTAAAAGAGATAGCATACTCAGATCCTCTTTTAGGATCACTCGGGGTTGCAGTTATTTATGACCATATGCTTTCTATTTACATAGAAAATTTAGAACAGAATCAGAAAATTAAAACCGGCAGATGCTTTCTGTGTGAAAGAATGGAAGAGAAAGAGAAGAGCATCATCTCAAGCTTGTCTAAGAGATTTGCGGAATTCATTGGGATTTACAGGGATTCTGAAGCCATATTATGCAAAAAACATTACGAAATGCTATCAGCAGAGTTAAAAAAAGAAAATACTCCTTTATCAGAGGAACTAAGAAAAATACAGATTATGAAACTTAAGGAAATCAGAAGTAGAGTAGAAAGATTTATTGATAAATTCGATTATAGAGCAACAAAAGCTCCTACAAAAAAAGAGGCAGAAGCAGTTGTTCTTGCAATTGAGAGTTTGAAAGGCTTACCCTTACAGGTAAATTTCTGTGAGATTTCTAAAAAACCAAGCATTAGAGGTGTTATATTTGGAAATAGAACTTAGGGTTAGTAAGGAAGAATTTAAACGAATAAAACAAAGTAAAGAGGAAATTAAAAGGAGATTTTATAGGTTAGATGAATTGGAAAATACATTAAAAGCCCTCAGATTCCGATATCTTATTGAACATCGAGAGAGACTCAAAAAGAAGCTTGATGAGATGAAACGCAATTATGAGGAGCTATTAGAATTTGAAAAAAAAGCTATGGACGATAAAGAGTTCCTTCTTAGAATACGACATCAGCTAAGTAAAGAAAATTGTGAATTTCGGCAACAACTTGAGGTGGGCACCTATGAAAATCGTGGTAAAACCTGAAGTTGGATGGAGGAAAATAGTTTTCAAAATTCCGGATGATCATTTTGAAAAAATCAAAAGATTCGAGGAGAAATATGGATTCAGACTTGATAAAATTCTTAGAATAATAATCCTTAGAGGATTTGTTGATTATAGGGGGGATGTAAACTTTCAGGAATTAGAAAAAGAGATTGAGTCCCTTGAACGAGAGCTATATGAATTGGAAGGCAAATGGTCTCCACTGAAATTTAGAACATATTATCTTGCAATGGATAATCAAAATTTGGCTATCCAGATTTCAGGGCTAATTGCAGAAAATAAACGGCTTAGGAAAATCCTTGGAAAACCGGAAAGGGATTATTCTAAGATCGAGGAGTTAATACACTATTACATGGGGTTTGATAGTCGTGAATGAGCTGGAGGAAGTTGCTAAACTTCTCAAGTTGAGAGATGAATTAAAAAAAGAAGTAACATTAATGGAGAAAAAATATGAAGAGGTTCTTAGAGATCAGGAAATCCTTATGGCACTGTTGAAAAAGTTAAAAACCGAAAACAGACGGCTTCTGGAGGGGCAGAAGCATGGATATGGAGTATCTCAAAAAAGCTAAACAGTTTCTCACTGAAAACAGAGATGTGGAAGAATTAAGAAGAGAAATAATGGAGTTATCCTCAAAACAAGCTGCTCTAAATTATAAACTTTATGATGCATACATCACAAACAGAACTCTTGCAATAAGAATTTATGGTTATCTAAGCGAGAATCTGCTTATGGGAGGGAATAGGCTTCCAGAGGATGCTAAAGAGATAGTTGACAAATATCTAATGGCGGGAAGGAAGAAACATGAACGTTAGAATTTCGCTGTTTGTTATATTGGGCGGTGCTTTGGGGACATTTATACGATTTTATCTTTCTGGATTCTTACCTGTTTATAATGATTTTCCTATTGGTACATTACTTGTTAACAGTTTAGCCAGTTTCATGCTTGGATATCTGTATGGACTATTGTTTTGGGGGGTTGAGGTACCTCCTGAATTAAGGGCTTTCTTTGGAATTGGATTATGCGGAAGCTTGAGCACATTTTCAACATTTTCATTCGAAACATTTAACTTGATAAGAGAGAAGGAGCATTTTTTAGCATTGTTGAATGTCTCAATAAATGTTATAATAACTGTTCTTTTAGTATTTCTCGGGTTTATTTTAGCACGGAGGTGATGTTATGGTTGAGATTGAGCATTGGAACACGCTCAGAATGAAAATTTACATCGGGGAAAACGATCGCTGGGATGGAAAACCTCTGTATAAAGGGATACTTAAAAAACTCCGGGAATTGGGCATTGCGGGTGCCACGGTTTATAGAGCAACAGCAGGCTTTGGGAAGAAGAGTAGAATGCATGAAAGCGATGTTCTAAGGCTTTCAACTGATCTACCAATAGTAATTGAAGTTGTTGATAGAGGTTATAAAATAGAGGAGGCAATCAACGAAGTAAAACCCATGATAAAGGATGGTATGATAACTGTTGAACCTGTTATCGTAGTTTGGGTAGGTACCGAGGAGGAAATAAAAAAATTCGAAAATGATGCTGTGAGAGAAGTTTAAGCTTTCCTAAAACATTATATAGGTACTTGAGGGATTTCTGTCTGGTGATTAATATGCTCCATCATGTTAAGCTGATCCATGCCACGAAGAGTGGAAAGCTTCTCGGAAAAAAAATTGTTCTGGCTATACCCGGGAGTATAGCAGCAGTAGAGTGTGTTAAACTGGCCAGAGAGCTTATCAGACATGGTGCAGAGGTTTATGCTGTCATGAGTGAAAGCGCTCAGAAGATAATACATCCCTATGCAATGGAGTTTGCAACAGGAAATCCTGTCGTCACTGAAATTACAGGTTTTATTGAGCACGTTGAGTTGGCGGGAGAACATGAGAACAAGGCAGATCTAATTTTGGTGTGTCCTGCAACCGCTAACACAATTTCGAAGATAGCGTGTGGCATAGATGATACGCCAGTGACAACAGTTGTGACAACAGCTTTTGCACATACGCCGATAATGATAGCTCCTGCCATGCATTCAAGCATGTATAAACACCCAATAGTAAAGGAGAATATGGAAAAGCTCAGAAAACTTGGTGTGGAGTTCATAGGGCCGAAATTTGAGGAAGGCAAAGCAAAAGTTGCCGGCATTGACGAGATAGTTTACCACGTTATCAAAAAGCTCCACAAGAAGGATTTGAAAGATAAGCGAGTGTTAGTAACAGCAGGAGCCACAAGAGAATACATTGATCCAATAAGATTCATTACAAATAGGAGCTCTGGAAAAATGGGCGTTGCTCTGGCAGAGGAGGCTGAGTTCCGGGGTGCTGAAGTAACATTGGTTAGAACTAAAGGTAGCGTGCCGAGCTTTGTGGAGAATCAGATTGAAGTTGAGACCGTTGAAGAAATGTTGCATGCTATAGAAAATGAGCTTATGAATAGGAGATATGATGTCGTAATCCTTGCTGCTGCTGTCAGTGATTTTAAACCGAAAGAAAAGGCAGATAGGAAAATAAAGAGCACGCAGACCCTTACCCTTGAGCTGGTTCCGACGCCGAAGATAATCCAAAGAATAAAGGAAATCCGGCCAGACATCTTCTTAGTTGGATTTAAAGCAGAATATGGTGTTGATGAGGAAGAACTTATAGCCAGAGCAAGAAAACAGATAGAAAAAGCCGGGAGCGATATTGTAATTGCCAACAAAGGTGAAGTTGCCTTTGGCAGTGAGGAGAATGAGGTGTATCTTGTAACATTAAACTCGATACAAAAATACCCTCGGATGGAAAAACGTACTTTATCGGAGAAGATTTGGGATGAGATTGTGAGGGTTTTATAATCCTGTGGGGAATGTTTAAGTACTTCCTCTAACTGTGAGGATAAAGCATTGTAACGGTGGAATTTTGGCTTTGGGATGTTAGAGGAGGAAGTTATATGGGGGAGTATTCTTATTTGCAGGAGAAAATGCTGGAGCTTGAGGGGCAGTTTCTTTGTTTTAGCAAGCCTCCAAACTACTTGGGGAAATCCTTCATAACCCTCAGAGGCGCTGGTACTGGATTAAGAGAATGTTGTCGAGTTGCGGAGACTTCGGAAGCCCGCGTATCTGTCCCAGGGTACTAAGCTTTCAGGAGGATAAGAGGTGGTTTTTTAAAGTTATTCCTGTTTTCAGTATTGGTGAGAGAAATGGAAATTCGAGAATTTCAGGAAATGATCAGGGAGCTTTACTATAATAAAGACTCTAAAAGGGGAGTCGATAAAACCTTCCTGTGGTTTGTTGAAGAAGTGGGGGAGTTAGCAGAGGCCATCAGGAAGAATGATAGGGATGCCACAGAAGAAGAGTTTGCAGATGTTCTGGCGTGGCTTTCCAGCTTAGCGAATCTTCTTGGGATAGACCTTGAAAAGGCCGCAAAAAAGAAATATCCGGGAGTTTGTCCTTACTGCGGTAAAAATCCCTGTGAGTGTGAGGAACATTAAACATGGGTTAAATTTCCTTTGGCGGCACGAGAATCCCAAATTCCGTTATTACTCCTCTCACATATTTCCACGGCGTTACATCAAAAACATACCCTCTGATCAGGAGATGATTTCTTTTAAATTTTCTCTCTACGATTTTGACTTCTTCTGCTTTTAGCTTGGGGTGGATTTTAAAACTTTCAGCCGCTACATAGAAGGGGATACCGCTGTCATAACATGCCAATGCAAGGAGATATGTCCCGCTTTTGTTGATGAGTGCCCCATCCCGGGTCATATTATCAGCTCCGACCAGAGCCATAGTTGCCCTCTTTGTAAATATTCCAATCTGGGCGTCAGTTATGATTTCAAAGGGAACTCCAAGTTTCTCAAGTTCCCTGGCCAGAGCAAGACCCTCATAATCGGGGGCACTTTCTGTGAGAATTACCCTGAAACTTTTGCCTTTCATCTGTGCAAATTTAAAAATCTCAAGAACTGCAGATGAAAAGGAATGGGTTATTATAACTTCATTCTCGTCAATAAGCTCGCTCCCTATGTTGCCAATCTCTCTCTTTGCCTCTTCACTGAGCTTTATGAACTCCTCAGCCTTCAATTTAACAAAATCCGGATTATCTGTCAGCGGTATAAAGCGTGTCAGGTTGTAGAGGGAGGCCATTGTTGGATTGACCATTATGATTTCACTTCGTAGTTCCTTCAGAGCATTTAAGAGCTCTTCCCCCTCCAGAAGTTCAGCTGCTTTTAAATATGCCTCAGCACCTCTTTCTGCCAGATAACTTGCTCCTCGAATCCGTTCAGCCTTCATTTCATCGATGATTGTCCTGACATCTTTTGGGAGCATGGAATCACCAGCCTTCTTCAAACTTTATTCCCTTTTCCTCCATGAATCTTTTAGCCTTTTCTATGATCTTCTCTTCTTCAGCGAAGATTATTATCCCTATATACTTTCCAAAACCTTTCGGAGAGGAGTGTATTCTGACATTGAATTTTCTGATGGTTTCGTTCAAAATGGGAGCAAGTTTTGATTCATCCGTAATTTCCGCCAGAAGCTTCCTCTGGATAAATCTCTTCTTTCCAAGCTTTGGAAGTACTTCTCGTTCCAGCATTGCCTTCATCTCCCGCGGCATTCCGGGAAGAACAAACAACTTTACCCCTTCATACTCAATGAATGCTCCAGCTGCTGCACCTTCGCTGTTTTCAAGAGGCTGGGCACCTTCAGGGAGGTATGCCATCTTTTTTCTGGCCTCGTTGAGTTCTGGGTCGTTTATGAGACCTCTCTTGTAGAGCTCATAGTAGAACTCTTCAATTTTCCTAAGGCACTCCTCATAGAGGATAAGTTCCCTGCCAAGAGCTTCTGCGACCGCTAACATTGTAACATCATCGTGGGTCGGCCCAAGACCACCTGAGATCACGAGAACTTCAGGTTTTCTTGAAAGGATCTCTCTGATAGCCGTCTTTATTTCTTCTGTATCGTCTCCCACTGTGGTCTTCCTTCTTACCCAGTAGCCTCTCTCTGTTAGCTTTTGGGCAATATGGGTGGAGTTGCTGTCAACAGTGTTTCCAGTTAAGAGCTCATCCCCGATGGTAAGAATTTCGGCAAACATGAGCATCACCACAGGTGTTTAGGTTATCATCTTTTTGGAGTTTTCTATTTTCATAACACCTCCGGTGAAAACAAGGCTTAAGTATTTCACTTTTATAAAATATCCCGGTGAAGAAAATGAAGGTTAGGGTGGGAATCAACGGCTACGGCACCATCGGAAAGAGAGTAGCTTATGCTGTAACAAAACAGGACGACATGAAGCTAATCGGAGTTACCAAGACAAAACCTGACTTCGAGGCTCACCGTGCTAAGGAGCTCGGGATTGCGGTTTATGCTGCGGCTGAGGATTTTCTGCCGCGCTTTGAAAAGGCCGGTTTTGAAGTCGCCGGAACGCTCAGCGATCTTCTCGAAAAGGTCGACGTCATAGTCGATGCCACCCCCGGCGGTATGGGAGCAAAGAACAAGGCGGTTTATGAAAAGGCCGGCGTCAAGGCCATATTCCAAGGCGGAGAGAAGGCAAGCGTTGCTGAGGTTTCCTTCGTGGCCCAAGCCAACTACGAGAAGGCTTTAGGAAAAGACTACGTTAGAGTTGTCTCCTGCAACACGACTGGATTGACCAGAACCCTCTCAGCCATTCGGGAGTACATAGACTACGTCTACGCTGTGATGATCCGCCGTGCAGCTGATCCAAGTGACACCAAACGAGGGCCCATAAACGCGATAACGCCGAGCGTCACCGTTCCCTCGCACCACGGGCCGGATGTCCAGACCGTAATTCCGATAAACATCGAGACGAGTGCCTTCGTCGTTCCAACCACGCTCATGCACGTTCACAGCATAATGGTCGAGCTGAAGAAGCCGGTGGAGGCGAAGGACGTCATAGGCATTTTTGAGAGCACCACGCGCGTTCTGCTCTTCGAGAAGGAGAAGGGCTTCGACAGCACTGCCCAGCTCATAGAGTTCGCCCGCGACCTGCACAGGGAGTGGAACAACCTCTATGAGATTGCAGTCTGGAAGGAAAGCATAAGCGTCCGCGGAAACAGGCTCTTCTACATTCAGGCCGTTCATCAGGAGAGCGACGTGGTGCCTGAGAACATCGACGCCATAAGGGCCATGTTCGAGCTGGCGGACAAGTGGAAGAGCATAAAGAAGACGAACGAGAGCCTGAGGATTTTG
>CAZAPD010000036.1:0-15298 GCA_964487115.1 uncultured Thermococci archaeon
GTAATTCTTTTCTTTTGCCCGATAAAAGCAATAAAGAACTTAGATACTTAAATATTTCTGCAGGAGGGAGTATAACAGACAGCAAGGATATACTCTGGGTCACAGCTGGTTATGGTCTCAATTTCCTCTCTATAACTTGTAATTTTGCATATCCAGAAGTAGGTGTGAAACTTGCTGATCTAAATAAAGGGGTGAATCGCCAGAAAGTACATGAAAATGCTCTAAATTGAAAAGGAGACTTTCTTAGTTGTGGATAGCAGTTGGAGGATACTCAGATGCTTTTTATTCCAGTTATGTGCATTCAGATGGTTACACTTTAACATCACATCCTAAACACGATGTAATTTATCAACTGTTGGTTAATAAAGAGTTCCACAGGCATATCAAGCTTTTATTTTAAAAATTACCTTTTACTGGCATAGAACTCAAAAAGATAACGAATATAATGGAAGGATCGAAAATCCTTCATATTTCATTTAAACCTTTCACAATATCTACAACCTCACTTAAATTTGAAATTACGAAATCACAGTTTTTCCAGAGCTCTCGCTTTGAAGCCTCAGGATCAAAGAGGACACTTGTCATTCCGATATTTCTGGCTCCAACACAATCCTTGGCTGGGTTATCCCCCACATAGAGAGCATCTTCAGGCTCAACACCTGCTTTTTCCAGTGCCAGTTGAAATGGTCTTGGATGGGGTTTGTAGAAGCCTGCATCTTCACTGGTGGTTATAGTGTCAAAGAGGTTATAAATGCCAAGAGCCTTCAGATGAGCCTCGATGTAATCGTTATCAGAGTCAGTGATAATTCCAACATGAAGACCTAAATTCCTGAGAGCCTTTATTGTGTCCACTGCATCGGGAAAGAGTTCTCCATATCGCTCATGCATGGTAATGGTTATTCTCCAGAAGTTCTCGGGAAGAGTAAAGCCATAACGTTCGGCGACCTTCTGCATTGCTCTGGTGTCAACATCTTTGATTTTAACGTAGGGCTTCCCTGCAAGCTCCTTAAACATGGCAGAACTTTCCGCTTCATACTCTTTCCACAGTTGCATAACATCAAGATCCGTTTTTCCAACCCTTCTGAGGACTTCTCTCATGATGTTTTGATGGGTAATGTTCTCACCAGCTTTCGTTATGAGCGTACCCACAAAGTCAAAGAACACAGCTTTCATTTGACATCACCATGAGAGTTTGGAAAAAAGCATTAAAACCCTTGCCTGTTGAAATAACAAGCCATATGCTAAAATTCTTCAAAAGACTGTACTTATAACGGAAAATCATTAGAAAAACTTTATCATGTTCGAGAGCATGAGTTGGAATATTAAAGCTTCGACCTCATGAGGCCCCGTATCTTCAACTCCTTGTATGCCTTTCTTAGGGCTTCTCTTATCATATAGCGTTTGTTGAGACCACCGAGTTTATATGAAGCTTTTCTCAGGCTTCCCATTTTAAGGAACAGCTCAATTAGCTTCTTATCATTCTCTGGAAGATCGAGGTGTTTTATGGCCATCTCCGCAATCTCAATCGGATTGTTCCCCTCATACGGGAAATTCGCTGATAAAATCTGTCTGTCGAATTTCTCCTTCAACTCAAATTCCACAATTGTCACCTTTGTATTGGGCTTTATGCCTCCATAGTGCCTTCTGAGAGCATCCAAGAGTTCATCTCTTGTTTTAAACCCATCCTTTTTTGCGTCTTCATCAGTTAGCTCACTGATGTCTTTTTCCTCCACCTTCTTTATAACTGCCCTCCCGAGAACATAACCGCCTGAATGAAGCAGAATTTCATCTCCGGGAGCGAGATTTACCCTTCCCAATCTTATTGTTGCCCTCTTTTTTCCGCTTAAAATCAGCTGTCTGTATCTTCCATCAAACTTCAGGTTTTTCATCCCAACCACCGGGTCTTAAAAGCCTGAATCTTATTGCTATTACTCCGTATCTATTTTCTTTCCGTTTGGGATACATCCCATGAAACCTCTTCAGGGCAACTTCAAAACTTGGATTGTCTGGGAATATTTTTTCAATTGGTTCCTCCCTCAACACCTGTCTGAAAGTTTCATATTTTTTTATGTTTATAACTTCAGCAGGCACTTCATTATTGAAAAGTATTTTGTCACCGGGTTTCATGTTCTTAAATTGGGGATAAGCTACTCTAACTTCGATCTTCTTTTTCCCTGTCTTTATCATCTCAAGATATTCTTCCCTGACTCTGAGTCTATGCACTTTCATTTTCCCAACTCTCAACTTAAACTCTCGATAGAGCTTAAAAGCTTAGCTAAGGGAAACTTTTAAATCTTGGAAGGTTAATACCTTTTAAGGTGGGAGAATGAGAAAAGCTCAAGCAGCCTTAGAATACCTCTTTATGATGGCGGCAGTTTTAGTTCTTGTTGCAATAGCAGCAAAAGTCATATTGACCAGCACAAAAACTATTAATCAAGGTATAGAAAACTATACAACTCAGATTAGACAGAAGATTTTAGAAAATCTATGAGGTGAAATAATGCAGGAACTCTTCTTAATAGTTCTTGGGGTTATTATGGGGGTTCTTACTTCTTATACGGATATCAAAACAGGTTTCATTGATGATCTTCATGTTTTCCCATTTGCTATCATCGGCATTATTTATTATCTCTATGAGGGGTTCTTTGTGCAGCATAATGTCCTCTTGGCATTTTCTGGCATAATAGGTTTTGTTGTTGGCTTATTTCTTGGATTGCTTCTGTATTTCTTCGGTGGCTGGGCTTCGGGGGATGTCGTAATCCTTGCAGGCTTCTCGGCCCTTTTTCCTTATGCCTCAAGTTATGCCAGAGTTATTGCTCCCTATACCGTTAAATATCCTCTTCACCCGCTCACATTGATGCTCAACAGCATAATTGCGATATTTCCCTTGGTGTTCATCTATGCATTTGGGGTAATAATCATTCGAAGAAAGACAGGGGAACTCAAAGAAATTTTTTTCAATAAGGCAAACTTATCTCTTGAAGTTGCTCTCTGGATAATGGGTGCCATGGCCTTTACCCTACTTTTGAATGAGTTCTTAGGCATAATACTTAACAATGCTGCCCGTTATGTCCTCACACTGTTTCTGATATTTATCTTAGGTAAGAAAAGAGAGATTGGGGACATAATAGGTGTAGCTGCAGTTGGGTACATGACATATGCATATGGTATATCCATTATAGGCGCATTCGTCAAGTTGCTCGCCGTTCTATACTTCTTCAAGATTTTCTTCTCTGTGATTTCCTTCATAAGAAAGGAGGTTCTGATTGAGGAGAAGGCTGTTGAGGATATTGAAGAATGGGATATCTTGGGAGAATGGCTCTATGAAAAGGAAGGAAAAATTTTCAGGGATAGGGAGAGCTTTTTTGAAAAGATAAAGAGGGCGATTTCAAAAGGAGATCTAAATTCCCTAATACCTAAATACGAGAACGTCATTGCTTCTCCAACCGCTGAAGGCCTAACAAAAGAACAGATTGCAATTCTCAAGCAACTGGTTGAAGAAGGTAGGTTGGAAAACAGATTTTTAATCAAAAAATCAATGCCTTTTGCCCCGGCTTTGTTCATAGGTTTTCTGATTTCAGTTTTTTATGGAGATCTGTTCTGGTGGATATCACTCAAGATGAGTGGTCTCGGATGAGCCCTTCGATGATCTCTTTGACCTCCCACAGACTCTCAACATTGTGATCTCCTTCAACTCCTTCGTGGGGATTTATTGCTATGCTCACGTCTGCCTCTAAAAACATGCTCAGGTCGTTATATCCATCACCAACCGCCACAGTGAACTCGGGGTTTAATGATTTTTTAAGCTCCCTTAATATGGCTCCCTTGCTCTTGAAGTCGACGATGGGATTCACCTTTCCGGTGATACCCCCATTCTCATCGAATATCAACTCGTTTGCGAAGACATAATCAACGCCCAGCTCCCTCGCTATTCTTTCAGCCAAACACATCAGCCCGCTGCTCAGGATTGCTATTTTAAAGTCATTCTTTTTAAGGAACTCAATAAGTTCCTTCGCACCATCCATGTATTCGACCGAGTTAACCCACTCCATAATTTCTTCCTTGGTGTGCCCCTTCCAGAGGGAAGCATCCAGTTCGGCCCATGTCACGTAGTCGAATTCTCCAGCAAAAAAGCGCTCGGCGTATTCCTTTCCCTTCCCCCATGTCCCAAAGCGCTTGTGTAGCTCCACCCAGCTCGACACGGATTTGACCAGAGTCCCCTCAAGATCAAAGGCTATCAGTCTCATTGGATTCACCTTTTAGCTTAACATTGGAAACCACGAACTTAAAAATCTGCTGTCCTACCAGCCATATTCCCCGATGAGAGGCACAAAAGCAACACTACCGTGGTTTTTGGTCTTGACTGAGCCATCAGGAAGTTTGATGATCTCCAATAAATCCTGCCACAGGTGATATGAGCCTACAGGAATTAGAAGTTTTCCACCGGCTCTGAGCTGTTCTACAAGGGGCTTTGGAATTTTCGGTGCTCCTGCGGTAACGATAATCCTGTCGTAGGGAGCTTTTGGTGGGAATCCCTTGGTGCCATCACCAGATACAACATGGACAATATTTGCATATCCAGCTTCTTTAAGGTTTTTTCGGGCAAACTTCACGAGCTCAGGTATTCTCTCAATGGTGTAGACATCAGTTCCCACAAGTTCAGCTATAAGGGCCGCGTTCCACCCACTCCCTGTTCCAACTTCAAGAACATTCATTCCTTTCTTTAGTTCAGCAAGTTCCAGCATTATAGCAACCATATGGGGAGCACTTATAGTCTGCCCTGCTGGAATCGGTAGCGGCTCATCAACGTGTGCCCATCGCCTGCTTTTTTCAGGCACGAACTTATAGCGGGGTACCTTGAGAAATGCCTCTTTAACCTCTATACTTTTTATTATTCTCTCCCGTTCAAGAGCTTCAACTCTTTTTACCCACCTCAGATAGAGCTCTTCCTCATCCATAATCCTCACGGAAAAACATCAACATTGGAATATTTAAGTTTGGGGATGAAGTGGAGAATTAGTGGCCGGCGGCGTCCCCGGTTTCCCGCCCCCTCTCGGAGGGCAGTACACCCGGGATCGCTGGCGGGCTTAACTTCCGGGGTCGAAACGAGACCGGGTGTGACCCCGCCGCTATGACCGCCGTACCGATACATACCTCCCGCGGTGGATTTATAAATCTTGTGGTCGAATGGATTCTCGTATGGAAGACAAGATACCGGAACTTTTGGTAACACTCAGAGGAAGGACACCTTTAACATCTGAAAAACGGCTTAAAGATTTTCAGCTTAGCCTTCAGAGGATCAAGAACGGAGAATTTGCTGAATTTGAGGGTTTTCTCCTCCTCAGGAAGCCACCTTATGCTCCTAATGATGCAGTTTATTACCTCCTCTCGCCCCTGCAGCCTTCCGAACTCCAGAAAACTTCTATGGTTCCTTATCTGGTTCTTAAAATAACGGAGAACAGTAAAATCTCTGGCAGTGTGAGGAGTGGGAGTTATGCTAGGGTCACCGGTTTTATGGATTCCTATCCTTATGGTACGCTGAGGATGCTGAGGGTTAGCCATCTGAGAGCCGAAGACTACTCGAAATACTGGCTTCAGTATGATGGGATGGCTCTGAGCAAGAGGGAGCTTGAGGGCCTGTTAATGGACACCCTCTACGCTAATTATGACTTTGAAAAAGCTTTCTTATATTCCCTCTTTGCATCTCCTCGGATAGTGGGCTCGAACAGGGAATGGGGAGAGGGAGTTACATTTTCGACATTTAAGAACATGGACAGAATCGTTCTCTCAATCTGGGAAGCTGTGAAGTACATAACGGGACTTTTTCCGAAGGAGCTTCATCTAAGAAAGGAGCGGAAGTGTTATTTTGTGGATGAAGCCATCGATCTGGATTTTGTGTTGTATCTTCCGGAAACTCCCGTCAGGTATTATTCTCCCTTTTCCAAAGGGGTACTTAAAAATGAAATACCTGCCCCAAAATGGGCATTCAGATATTTTAACTCAAAAATCGCCGTTTTTTTAACGCCTAAAAAAACAAAAATCCGACCTGATGATCCTCTTGCATATCTCTCCGAGGTACCTTTCATACTAAATGAGCCCGTGGGATATGAAAGAAATCGAGAACTTGAACAGCTCATTCCAAATGTTATAGTCACGATATTCAGAGAGAGAGCAAAAATGTCATCAATGAGCATGGGAGACAGTGCTCTTCAGAAATTCAGGGAAAAATTTGAGGACTGGGTCACCAGAAACAAGAGGGAGTACGGGGAGAAATTCGATGCGTTGAGATTGAGCGGTATGATATTTGAGACTAACACGCGCTTTCTTCTGAGCACTCATCTACTTGGTTCGATGGCAAGATTTGAGGGGGAGCTGAAAAAGGGGATAATAAGCGATGTCCTCCTTGTAAATCAGGAGATTCTTGACATGTGGATGAACGAGATACCACCTGACATTCTGATGAGGGCTGTTAAGAACTATGAAAGATATATAAGCGGGGACAGGAGAGCCAACATAGCCCTGAGCATATTCATGGATTTAGAGGCGACATCGGCTGATGGCAGTGTCTCAAGGGAAGAATTCCACAGGGCCCTCATCAGGTACGGCTTCAGGAAGAATGATGCAACGAGAATCATTGAGCGTCTCATGCGTGAGGGTTATCTTTACGAGCCATTCTTTGGAAAACTGAGGATGATAAAATACTGAGGGGTGGAAATGGGTAGAAAAAAGTTTTTTCGTCAGAAGGAGCAGAGAGAGAAGAGAAAAATAGCGAAGGAGAGAATCGATATCCTTTTTACGCTTGCGGAAAGGGTTTTTCCCCATGAACCAGAGCTTGCCAACCGCTACGTGGAGATAGCCCTTGCAGTTCAGCAAAAGGCCAGAATAAGGATGCCAAGAAAGTGGAAACGCCGCTACTGTAAGAGATGTCATTCTTTTCTGGTTCCCGGTGTTAATGCTCGTGTAAGACTGAGAAACGGCCGTGTTGTTATCAAATGTCTTGAATGCGGCCACATCATGAGGTATCCTTACATCAGGGAGCAGAAGGAGAGACGGAGGAAGCTATAAAGTGAGATCCAGAAAAGAGTGGATAAGCACACAATCACTCCACATTCACAAAAGCTACAGCTCTCACAGGACTTCCAGAGCCGCCTTCAATCCTGAGTGGAAGCGCCAAGAACGTGAACTCTTTGTTCAGAAGAAGCTCTAAGTTTGTCAGATTCTCAAACACAGGCACCTCCTCACTGAGGAGTATTCTGTGAACAGCATCATCTCCTATACTCATGGAATCTATACCCACCGCCCTCACACCTTCGGCCACAAGAAACAGAGCCAGTTCCGGCGAGAGTTCCCTTCCACTGGTTAGGAAAAGCACAATTCTGTCAAAATAACCCTCGTCTGGAATCTCATCCAGCCGTATCGGGCCATCTCCATTTCTAACGTCTATAACCATGCCCTTTCCAAAGAATCTGTCCAAGGGCATCTCGTCGATGGTTTTCCCGCCTGGGAGAAAGTGCGCCGGCGCATCAACGTGCGTCCCAGAATGCTCTCCCATCTTCAGAACGTTCATGTAGTAGCCGTCTCTGTCGATGACAGCCCATAGCTTTATACTTACTGGAGGATCATCTGGATAGACAGGTGTATCCTCAGAGATAGGCACCGAAAGGTCAACTATCATGGGAACACCAATCCTTTTTAACGTCTCTGGTTAAAAATTCTGCGGTGGTATTAATGAACTGCACTGAAGATTACTGCATCAAGGACATCTCCCTCGCCCCGAGCGGCGAAAAAAAGATCGAGTGGGTCTCTCGCTTCATGCCGGTTCTACAGGCAATAAGGAGGGAGTTTGGGAAGAAACAACCCTTCAAGGGAGTCAGGATTTCAGCAACCCTGCACCTTGAGATGAAAACAGCTTTTCTGCTCCTCACTCTCAAAGATGCTGGTGCTGAAGTCTCAGCTGCCGCAAGCAACCCGCTGTCAACGCAGGACGATGTTGTTGCCGCTCTGGCGAAGGCCGGCGTCAGGGTTTATGCCATAAGGGGAGAAAGCAGGGAAGAGTACTACGAGAACATGCACAAGGCCCTGGACATAAGGCCGAACATCATCATCGACGACGGGGCCGACATGATAAGCGTTGTCCACCGCGAGAGGGAAGAGCTCATCGACGAAATCTGGGGCGCGAGCGAGGAGACAACGACGGGCGTCATAAGGCTCCGCGCGATGGAGAGGGACGGCGTGCTGAAGTTCCCGATAATAGCGGTGAACGACAGCTACACGAAATACCTCTTCGACAACCGCTACGGGACGGGGCAGTCCACCTGGGACGGAATAATAAGGACGACCAACCTTCTCGTCGCTGGAAAAAACGTTGTAGTTGTTGGCTACGGCTGGTGCGGAAGGGGCATAGCGATGAGGGCTCGTGGACTGGGAGCGACGGTGATAGTCGTGGAGGTCGACCCCATCAGGGCGCTGGAGGCCAGGATGGACGGCTTCCTCGTCATGGACATGAATGAGGCAGCCAGGATAGGCGACATCTTCGTCACATCAACGGGCAACATCAAATGCATCCGCAAAGAGCACTTCGAGGTCATGAAGGACGGCGTTATAATGGCTAACGCGGGCCACTTCGACGTGGAGATATGGAAGCCGGATCTGAATGAGCTGGCCGTTGAGATAAACCAGTCGAGGCCGAACATCACCGAGTACAAAATGAAGGACGGCAGGAGGCTCTACCTCCTCGCAGAGGGCAGGCTGGTGAATCTGGCTGCTGCCGATGGCCACCCGGCGGAGATAATGGACATGAGCTTCGCCCTCCAGGCCAAGGCCGCCGAGTACATCCTCAGCAACCACGAGAGGCTGGAGCCAAAGGTCTACGTCCTGCCGAGGGAGATAGACGAGATGGTAGCGAGGATTAAACTTGCTTCAATGGGGATAAAAACCGAGGAGCTGACAGAGGAGCAGAGGAGGTACCTCGAGAGCTGGGAGCATGGTACCTGAGTCCCTTTTCTTTATCTGGTGATGCCCATGAACTTCGAGCCCTTCAAGCTCGTCCCTCTTGGATACGTGAGGAAAAACGGCGAGACTTTCATAGAAATCCTCCCAAAGTTCATCGATGCAATCGATGGCCTCCATGAAGGGGACTGGATCAAGCTGATCCTCTGGTTCCACGCCAGCGATAACCCGGAGCGGAGAAGCATCCTCAAGGTTCACCCGTACAACAACCCCGAGAACCCTCTCAGGGGAGTTTTCGCCACCCGCTCACCGGTCAGGCCAAATCCCTTGGCGATATACGTCGTAAAAATCCACCGCATCGAAGGGAACAGGCTCTACATCGATTGGATAGACGCGATGGATGGGACACCCGTGGTGGACATTAAGATATTCGTGGAGAGGTTCGACTGCCCGGGAGAAACGCAGATTCTGGAGGGGGATCTTAACATACCCGCATCGAGACAGGTTGGAGAACTCAACCTGATACCGAGGAGGAGCAAGCACCTCGACGAGCTGGAGGAGGTCCCGCCGGATGAGTACGATGCGCTGATACTTGAAATAGGACCAAAGACTACCGTTCTCAGCGCCAAGGAGCTGATAGAGCTCATCGAAGCACTGAAAGAAATCTATGAGAACCTGCCTGTGGAAATAAAGGACAGGTTCAGAAAACGTGAAGGGCGCTCGTCTTGAAGCTAACGTAAACTTCCCTGCCTTTTTCTATTCCCATTTCGAGCATGGAAGAACGGGTTATAAATGCCCTCAGCTCAACACCACCGGTTTTCAGTTGCACTCTCACGAGCGGGCCGAGTTCTTCGACACCTTCAACCACAGCTTTAAACTCATTTCTTGCTGATGTTTTAATTGGGCTGAGGGAAAGTATTATATCCTCTGGTCTGAGGCCGACTCTTATTCTGCCCTCAGTTTCTATTGGGAGCTCTATTTCAAGGCCATTAGCCTTTAAAATTCTTCCCTTTGCAGTACCTTCAATGATATTTTCAAAGCCAAGGAACTTGGCAACCTCTTCACTTGCAGGCTTCGAAAAGACTTCCCTAACGGTTCCTGCCTGAATGAGCTGACCGTCGAGCATAACTCCAACGCGGTCGCCCAGACTGACTGCTTCCTCAAATGAGTGTGTTACATGGAGGGCTGTAAAACCCAACTCTTTTTTCCAGTGTTTCATCTCAGCTATCAACTTTCCTCTCGTCTGCAAATCGAGATTGGCAAAGGGCTCATCGAGAAGGAGAAGTTCCGGTTCAATAACCAGTGCTCTTGCTATTGCAACCCTCTGTTGCTCCCCGCCGCTGAGTGTTTTTGGTTTCCTGTGAAGAAGGTGATTGATACCGAGGACATCTGAAATCTCCTCGACTTTTTTATCAATCTCAATTTTTGAAGTTTTTCTGATTTTCAGTCCATAGGAGATGTTCTCAAAAACTGTCATGTGGGGGAAGAGGGCATAGTTTTGTGGGATATATGCGAAACATCTCTTCTCCGGTGGTAGTTCGGTTATATCTCTTCCATTCATGAAAATCCTCCCCTTGTCTGGACTGAATATCCCGGCAATGACCTCCAAAAGTAGCGTTTTCCCTGCCCCGCTCGGTCCCAGTATGATAAAGTACTCACCTTTCTTGATTTCAAAACTAATTTCTCTGAGTCTGAATTCTTTCCAATCTTTTGAAAGTGATTTTACCTCAAGCATTTGCTTTCCTCCCTACAAGCCACCTCAATATTATGAAGATAGTCAAGCTCATTGTTATCAATATAACAGAGATTGGCCTTGATGATCGTAGTCCGTAGTTGTTGAAGTATTCCATGACAAGCACCTGGGCGGTTTTTGGATAATATGCCACTATGAGAATTGCACCCACCTCACTTATTGCTCTCGCCCATGTCATTATAGCTCCGCTCAGAATCGAAGAGAGCGCCATTGGCAGGGAAACTGTAAAGAATGCTTTCATCTGAGAGGCTCCAAGAGTCCTCGCCACATGTTCAAGCTTTTCATCAACAGCTGAAAACCCATCCCGGGCTGCGTTTATCGTAAAGGGTGCAGAAACAAAGAGCATTGCAGCGATTATTCCGGTATAGCTGTCGAGTATAGCACTTGAGAATGTCACAAGAAGCATTATGCCAACAACAGAATGCGGTATAACTACTGGAACATCAACAACGGCCTGAACGATGCTTTTTCCTGGAAAATTTTTTCTTGCAAGAACGTAGCCAAGGGGAACGCCGAATAGGAGCGATATTAAAGCGGTGGCTGTTGCGGTGAAAAGGGAATTTCTAAGAGCCTTTATTACCAATGGGTCGTGAAGAGTCTTGATAAGCATCTCCAAATCAGAGAGTTGCTTTATTAGGATGACCATCAGTGGAATAACTACATACATCACAAGAAAGCTCCCCATGAGGGCAAAGAATGCCACAGTATAGTTCCGCCTCATTTAATCCCTCCAGATAAGTTGGGAAAGAGAAATAAAAACTTCACCCCTTCACCTCCACAAGAGGCTTTAGTTCTTTGGGAACATTTCCAAAGGCAACGGGTGGCCAGATGAAATCCTGATAGTTCTTCTGGAACACTTCCTTACCCTTGTCGCTCAAGAGGTATTTGAGGAATTCGAGCGCCAGCTTTTTATTCGGTGCATCTCTGAGGACTGTAACGCCATAAACTATTGGCTTCGCTTTTATTGTTTTACCTGTTGAACCTATTGTTATACTTACCTGTCCATAATAGCTTGCCTTTTTAAAGTCCTTGAGGTTTATTTCTACTGGAAGCTCAATATACCTGAGATGATGCTGCCTGGCAACGCTCTTGTAGATGAAATAGTAATCAAGACTTCCGGATTCAACTAAACCTGTTAAATCAGTCTCCTTTGGTCTTATTACAATACGTTTAGTCTTCACCTGTATTTCCTTTGGCGCGTAGATGTGGGTTCCGTTGGCGATTATGTTGGTGTTCTTCTCAATTAAGGTCTCAAAAACTGGCTTTCCATAGTATATGTCAGCCAGTTTAGTTACCATAACGGAGCGATAACCGCAGGGATCCTGATTTGGGTCGCTGAAGCCAAAGCTAACATCTGGCTTTGCCAGGATTTCATACCAGTTGCTGGAGTTTATCTCATTGGCATATTTGCTTTTGTTCGTGAAGGCGATGACTATCTCATTTGTTGCGAATAGAACGTAAAAGTCCGTGTAATTTGGCATCAGCATCTGGGGGATGAGTGTGTAATCGGCTGTGGCCACAATATCAGCCTTTTTACCGAGATCTGTTACCTTTCTAACTGCTTTTACGCTCCCACTTGCTTCATCCTGAAATATTACTTTGGTTCCAAGATTTTTCTCTGCATATTTTGAGAATTCCTCTTCAAGATCCTTAAACGGGATACTCAATGAACCTGCATGGAAGATTATGAGCTTTCCCTCCGAAGAAGTGGAATTTGTTCCTGAGTTTATGCATCCAGCTGCAACAACCGCCAAAAGCACTAGACTTATTAAAACAAGTGTCCCCTTCATATGACCACCGATAGAATACACGGAATTGAGTATTTAAACATTTTGAGCAAACAATAGCATTAACGTAAGTAATTTTATTTACGTCCTCATTCTTTCTTTTTCGCCAGCTCCTCAACGAGTTTGCTGAAATATCTGTAGAACTCGTTTTCCCTGAGTTTTTCCAGTGTATTCCAGAACTCATCCAGATCAGAAAAGCCGGCCTTTTCATACTCATAGGCCTGAATTAACATCTCAATTCTGTCGGCAAACTTAACTAAACGGCCTTCTAAACTTGATTCCTCTTCATATTCCTCAAAGAGTTTGAAATATTCCCTGCCAACTTCCCCAGCTGTAAGAAGCATCTCCATCATGGCCTTCTTTTCTGCCCTCTTCTTGTCAATGTAATGCTGTGCATCGAGAGGAATGTCGGTTATTCTTGCCTCTGCAAGGTCATGGAGAATGGCTATTTTTAGTGCCCTCTCAGCATTTATGTCAACATCCTTTGCTTTGAGCTCGTCCACCAAAAAGAGAGTTATAAGGGCAACACGAAAGGTATGATCGGCTATACTTTCCGGGCTTGAAATCCCATGAAGAAGCCATCCAGTTCTGGGAAGACGCTTGAGTTTTCCAGCCTCAAAGAAAAAGGAGAGCATGCTCAGTCCTCCGCTGTGTATAAAGCTTTTTCAGTTTCAATGGCACTTGCAATGATGCCGTCTCCCACAAAACGCCCGTAAACTTTAACTATATCTCCTCTGCCAACGTAGGGGGTTCCTGGAAATTCTATCTTGAATCCATCAATATGAAAAGTTGTTCTTGAACTCGGCAGTTCCATTGGCAGAAATTCTATATGGGGTTTGTCTTCGATTACGCCTTCTAAAACAACGTTCTTACCTTTAAATTTACCGTTAGTTAGCTCTTCTGGTGTAACGATGTAATAGTAATGATGACCAAGTTTCATCCTCTTCGGCATAGCAATCACCTAAGACTTATATCGGGATGATTGATTATATTAACGGTGAGGGATATGATAAAGGTTGCGATTATCGGCGCTGAAAATGTCGGCAAGTCAACGCTCATGAACGCACTCATAGGAGGTAGAATCTCGGAGGTTGAGGACTTACCTGGAACAACAAAAAGAACAATTAGAAGGCGCTTTGGAAAGCTGAAGATACCCAAGAGCATGAAGAACCCGATAGGCGGTGCTGATGAGTTCGTGCTCATAGATACTGCTGGCCTCTTTGACCCTCAGAAAGAGCTTAGGGGAAAGGTTCTCAGCGAAGAAAAGTTCAGAACGGTTCTGAACGAGATAATATCATCGGATGTAGTTATCCACATGGTGGATGCCCGGTATGGTCTTCACCGGGGCATGGAGAAGCTCCACCATCTTCTTAAGATGCGCTATGAGAAGCCCATAATAGTTGTGATAAATAAGGTGGATCTCATATCAGGAGAAAGAGTTGAAGAGCTCAGAAAACTCATTAAAAAACGCCTTGAACAGGATGCAATACCACTTTCCCTGGTAACATTTGAGGGTTTTAATGATCTCCTAAGGGCTTTGGCTTATTATGCCCAGTATGCAAAGAAGTAAAGCTGTTTCCAATGTTCCTACTCTTCTTTTCTTGGTTCAACATCTCCAGCAGTCTTTCAGGGGGCTGTTTCATAGATAGTTAAAAGCGTAAAGTTTAAGTATTTTCGTTTCTTATCTTGTTTTGGTGGAGTGTATATGGGGCTCTATCGAACAGGAGAAGCATCACGACGCTTGGGCATCAGCAAACCAACCCTCCTCAGAAAAATCAAAACCGGCGAAATCAAAGCCTACCGGGTTGGGAGGGAATACCGTATTCCCGAGAGCGAAATCAAAAGGCTCCTTAAGGGCAAACTCCTCGATAAAGTCGTTATTTACGCAAGAGTCTCAAGCCGAGACCAGAAAGAGGACTTGGAGAGGCAAGTTGAATACCTCAAAAACTACTGCTCCGCAAAAGGCTATCAGGTCGTGAAAATCCTTACAGACATTTCATCAGGCTTAAACGAAAATAGACGGGGATTAAAACAACTCTTCAAACTTGTGGAGAGCGGAGAAGTTGGGAAAGTCGTGGTAACCTACAGGGACAGGCTCACTCGCTTTGGCTTCAAATACCTTGAGCACTACTTCAACTCTCACGGTGTTGAAATTGAAGTCATCTTCGACGATGAAGAGAAGACCCCGGAGAAGGAACTCGTTGAGGACTTGTTAGCCATCGTAACTTCCTTTGCCGGAAAGCTTTACGGAATGCGTTCTCATAAGAAAAACCGCCTCGTTGAGGCGGTAAAGAATGCCCTCAGAGACGATTAAACTCACGGCAAGGTTCAAGCTCAAAAACCCTCCGGAAGGGTTAGACGACCTCTTCTCCACTTACCGAGAAATCGTGAACTACCTCATCACTTACGCTTTTGAGAACAACGTAACCAGCTTTTACAGGCTCAAAAAAGAAACATACAAGACCCTACGCAGGGAATACTCTAAACTTCCAAGCCACTACCTCCACACGGCCTGCCAAATGGCCACGTCAATTTACAAGAGTTACAGAAAACGCAAAAAGAAGGGGAAGGCCAAGGGTAAGCCCGTTTTTAAGAAGAGCGTCATGATGCTGGACGACCACCTGTTCAAGCTCGACCTTGAAAAAGGAATAATCAAGCTCTCAACTCCTAAGGAGAGAATCCAACTGGAGTTTTATCCGGCCAAGTATCACGGGAAGTTCAGGGGCTGGAAGGTTGGGCAAGCATGGTTAGTCAAAACACCAAAGGGAGTCTTCATCAACGTGGTTTTCTCCAAGGAGGTTGAAGTTGG
>CAZAPD010000037.1:0-16468 GCA_964487115.1 uncultured Thermococci archaeon
CCTCCGTGTTGGAAGCATAACCTTCCTCGGCTCCTTCCACAGCGACTCCAAAGTAAAAGAAGGACAAGAAGTCGACGTCGTCTTCGACATGAAAAAAACCCACATCTTCAACAAAAAAACACAAAAAGCAATATTCTGAAAAATCTTTTTAATTTTTTCAGTTTACTCCGTTAAAATTTTACATGAATTTGGTTTTATGGGCCAGTCTTTCCTGTTATAACTTGTTATATAGAAACCAAAAAAATTAAATACACTGGAAGATTATAGTATCGAGTGAAGCTCCCATTGGGGGGTGTTTCCATGAAAAAAGCCATGTACAGCCTTTTACTGGTGTCTTTTCTGGTTTTTGGAGTGATTGCCAGTGGGTGTATTAGTAGCAAAACCGAGACTGGAACTACCACTGTAACCGTGACAAAGTCTGTTGCTCCCGAGCAGAATGTTCTTGAAATCTATCACTGGTGGACTGCCGGTGGGGAAAAGCAGGCTATTGATGCAGTTTTTAAGAAGTTCAAGGAGAAGTATCCTAACATAGAGATAAAGGCAAATCCCGTAAGCGGCGGTGCTGGAGTTAACATGAAGATGGTTCTCCAGTCATTAATGCTTGCAGGCAAACCACCTGATACATTCCAGGTTCATGCAGGTTATGAGATGTCCCCTTACATAAAGGCAAACCAGCTAACTCCAATAGATGACATATGGACAGATGACATGAAAAAGCACTATCCACAGGTTATTCAGCAGATGGTAATGTTCAACGGGCATTATTATGCAGTTCCTATAAATGTTCACAGGGCAAATGTTGTCTGGTATAATAAACACATATTCGAAAAATACGGCATTGATCCAAACAGCATTAAGAACTTTGATGACTTAATTAAGGTTGCTCAAGAGCTAAAGAGCAAAGGAGTTACCCCATTTGCACTCGGAGACAGAAACAAGTGGCCGGCTACACATGTTTTTGAGGTTGTAATGCTATCTGTAGGAGGAGTCCAGTTTTATCAGGACTTTATCAATGGGAAGATAACTGATCCAGATAACCCAACACTAAAGAAGGTTCTTGAGGCCTATGCTGAATACCTTAACTATGTTAACTCGGATCACGCGGCAAAGACATGGGATGAGGCATGTGGCCTGGTCTATAAAGGAGACGCTGCAATGACGATAATGGGTGACTGGGCAAATGGGTACTTCAAGGCCAAGGGATGGAAACCAGATGTTGATTATGGAGCGATTGTTCTTCCATCAAATGTTTACGACCTTGTCATAGACACATTTGTCCTACCAGCTAAAGCCGCTCATCCTGAAGCTGCCAAGAAGTGGCTCAGCTTCATCGGGACTGTTGAGGCCCAGAACACCTTCAACCCAATAAAAGGGTCAATACCTGCGAGGGATGATGCTCCTCTTGATCCATACGGGCCAATACAGAAGCAGTTCATAAAAGACCTTAGAAGCTCAAGCACGAAGCTCGTGCCGAGTATAACCCATGGAAGTGCCGTTCCACCTGCATTCCTATCAGACCTTAACGATATAATCTCAACATTCGTAACGAACAAGAACGTGGACGAGACAGCGAAGTCCATAGTCAATGCAGTTAAGCAAGACCTTCTGCCGAACAAGATAAAAGAGTGGAAGCTCACCTGAGGAGGGTGGATTGTGAGGCTAAAATTCAGAGAGGAATCTTTCTATTCTCTTTTATTTTTGACCCCTGCCATTGTTCTTGTGGGGGTTTTCATTTACTTTGCAATAGTATGGAATGTCTATATCTCGTTTACAGACTGGAAAGGATTGATACCATCATACAGATTCGTCGGACTTGAGAATTACCGGATTCTCTTCCATGATCCTGTTTTCTGGACATCGTTTAAGAATAATATAATCCTGATAATTCTGTTCGTCCCGGGTTCTCTCCTCTTGGGTCTTCTTCTTGCGGTCCTTCTTGATAGGAAGATAAAATTTGAAAATGGATTCCGAACAATATATGCCCTGCCATTTGCCCTTTCATTTGTTGTTACAGCCACTCTTTGGGCATGGATGTATGATCCATCCGATGGAGTGCTTAATACACTTTTTAGTATTCTCCATCTTGACTTTCTCAAGAGCAATTGGATAACTGATCCTCATGTGGCGCTTTATGCTGTGATTCTCGCTTTAATCTGGCAATTTTCGGGATACACTATGGTTATATATCTGGCAGGAATTAGATCAATTCCTTCGGAACAGTATGAGGCTGCGATTATAGATGGGGCAAGCTCAGCTCAACTTTACAGATACGTTATAATACCCCAGCTCAAAAAACCCACTCTCAGCGCGTTTGTGGTACTAATGGTGTTCTCACTCAAAGCGTTCGACTTCATCTGGGTTCTTACCTCCGGGGGACCAGGAACCTCAACGTTCATCTTAGCTGTTGAAATGTATAAGGAAACATTTGCAAAAACAAAATTCGCTTATGGAGCTTCCATAGCCACAGTGTTGCTTTTGCTGTCCTTTGCGATCGTCCTGCCATATCTTTACTGGAGCTATGGAGGTGAAAAGGAATGAGGACAACACGGTTAATCCTCTATATCGTTCTCATATTCTTCATGTTTATATATCTGCTTCCATTCTGGAGCGCTGTAACGACTTCACTAAAAACAGGAAGGCAAGTTACGATGACAACTCCAATCCAACTTGTGTTGCCCCCTTATTTCGGTGCCTATAAAACGGCCTTTTCTGAGTTGAAGAGGCCTATTCTGAACAGTTTGCTCTTTACAACCTTTGCAACTATTTTCTCTGTAATGATTGGATCAATAACGGGTTACGTGCTTGCAAAACTCCTGAGAGAATCGGCATCCAAAAAGCTTTTGATGTTTATAACCCTTGGAATATTCCTTCCCTATCAGTCAATTCTGATACCACTGCTTCGGATCATAACAAAGCTTGGCCTCTACAACACAATTCCGGGTATGATCCTGACACATACAGCTTATGGAGTTCCAATAACGACCCTACTGTTCACTAACTACTATTACGAAGTTCCGGACGAGCTTATTGAAGCGGCAAAAGTAGATGGTGCAAGCCCTTTGAAGATATATACAAGCATAGTCTTCCCAATCTCAATACCTGCATTTGTTGTGACGGCAATATACCAATTCACAAATATCTGGAATGACTATCTTTTCGGCGTTGTCCTAACAAGAGGGGAGGAGGCGATGCCAGCGACAGTTAAACTCGCAAATCTGAAGGGAAGCTTTGTAGCAAACTGGAACATTCAGATGGCGGGAGCCCTTATAGTTGCTATACCTACACTTTTCATAATGATAGCCTTAGGGAAATATTTAATAAGGGGATATACGAGTGGAGCTGTTAAAGGGTGATTAAAATGATAGCAGTTGCAACTTTCACAGATCCCAGAAAGACTTCCCTCTCTCTGGAGAGGGAAAAGGCACTGATGGAGAAGCATTTGAACCTGATAAAAACATTGAAGGAAAGTGGATTCGAAGTTTTCGATGTAAATGAGGCTATTGGAAAGTATTCTGCCTTCGAGGAAGGAAAGAACTTCGGCATAGACTCAAAGAATGATGCGTTCAGTGCGGCAAAACTAATAAATGGAAGTGGAGCAAGCGGCGTGATTCTTGGCATGTGGCACTGGACGGAGAGTAATTTAGTCACTCTCGTGGCAAAAGAGGTGGATAAACCTCTCCTCCTATATACAGACGATGACCCAGCATGGGCAGGCTCAACGTGCATAACCTCAGTTGGAGCTTCTCTATGGGAAAGTGCCGTTAATTACCACGCACTTCATCATACCCGTATAAAGGGAGATTTGGAGAAGGTCAGAGCATGGGTAAAGGCTGTTGAGGCAACATCAAAGCTCTCCAAAAAATCGCTCCTCCTGTTTGGAGCACCCTACACGCTCGGAATGGAGCACTTAATGGATGATTTACCACGGCTTAAGCGTTTCATTGGGGACTTTTTGATGCTTGACCAGTACCTTATCGTTAAGAAAGCTGAAGAGATGCTTAAATCCGGAGATGAAAAAATCGAAGAGTTCTTCAAATGGCTTCTCGAAAAGAGCAATGTTAAATTTGATGATTCAATGCTAACACAGGAGGTTTTGAAGAAGCAGATTGCCCTTTACCTTGCAGCTAAGGAAATATACGAAGAATACAAAGACGAAGTTTCTGGAGTCTCCATTAAGTGTCAGCCTGAACTTTCGGAAGTCTATGGCATTACTGCATGCTTAATCCCCGCTTTGTTCCCGTTCAGCTTGGATGCTATGGGAGAGAAGGAAGTAATCCCCGCAACATGTGAAGGGGATGTCAAAGGAACTATAAGCTCAGCCTTGCTCTTCTACTTAAGCGGAAAACCACCTCTCTTTGGGGATATAAAATACGTGGATGACGAGCTCGTCATGATAGCCAATTGCGGGGCTTCTTCTCTCTACTATGCAAAGCTGAGCAAAAATCCGGAGGAGAACCTAAAGGCAACGACAGTCCAAGGACAGTGCCAGGGAGCAAGCGGCGGTGCTCTAACGTATAGAACTCCAAAAGCAGAGCTAACAGTAGCGAGACTCATCAGAGTAGGAGGAGAGTATTACCTGCTCTACTTCCTTGGCGAAGGTCTTGAAATTGGAGAAGAAATAGAACAGAAACTTAAGTGGGGCAAACAGTGGCCACACACTGCTGTGAAGAATCCCCTTGACAAAGAAACCTTCATAAGCATTATGGGTGCAAACCACCTCTCTGCCGTACCTGGGGATTTTAGAGAAGAGCTTAAGTTTGTGGCAAAGCTGTGGGGCATAAAAGCTATAAATCTGGGGGAAAAAGCGGAGGTCAGGAATTTCCTGAGAGGGATGTGAGTGCTGGCATACAACGGAGCATTTGTATTCTCCGATGAAAAAGGAGATATGCAGGGGAAGCAGGGGTTTTATGCCTTCGATACGAGGGTACTTAAGGATGTCAGGTTAGTATTTGATTCTAAAAGCATAATGGTAGTCAGGAGGGCCTTCAATGAAAGCATCACATATTATATCAGCGACGTCGTTCTCGCAAGGAAAAGAGTTCTGCAGGGTTCTTACAGGGAGAAATTGATATTCAAAAATGCCACGAGGGAAAGACAGAGTGTTTCTTTTTCATATTCTTTTGATGTGCCCATGGAGGACATATTTGAGGTCAGGGGATTTAAAGAAGGTCTGAAGAGAGAGATCAATGTTCTGAGTGAAAAAGGAGTTGTTCGCTACACATACAGAAGTATTGAAGGTCTGATTCGTGGACTTGAGATGCGCTCGAACATGGCTTTCAAAGACGGGAAGTTTGAAATATCCTTTGAGCTTCCTCCTCTTGGAGAGAGGATTTTCTGGATTGAATTTCGGCCATATGTTGCTGGAAAACTGCCTGTGAGATTCATTACGAAGGGTAAACCTCTGAAGAATCCCGTGTTTTTTAACACTACGTGGCTCAACAGGATATTTGAAAAGGCTGTTGAGGATTTGAATGCACTCACAGCCTTCACTGAATTCGGGCCTATTCCTCTGGCAGGCCTTCCGGAATTTGCCGCCATATTTGGGAGAGACAGCATCATAACCTCCTATTTCCTTCTTCCATACTTTCCAGAGTATGCACAGGCGGTTCTGAGAGTTTTGGCCAGATTTCAGGGAAGAAAACATGATATGCAAAGCGGAGAGGAGAAGGGCAAAATACTGCACGAACTCCGTCTTGGAGAACTTTCTCAGTCGGGTAGGGCTCCTTTTGCGCCCTACTACGGAACCGTGGATGCGACCCCGCTTTATGTGATTCTGGCGACCGAATATTTACGCTGGACTGGAAATTTGGAGCTTATAGAGGATCTGAGGGAAAATCTGAACCTCGCTGTGGAGTGGATTCTCCAGAAGATTGGAGAAGGTGGAGGTTACATAAGGTACAGTCCCGGTGAACTGGGCAATCAGGGATGGAAAGATTCAAAAGAGGCAATCCCTATGAAAGATGGAACTCCTACCAAACCTCCAGTTGCTCTTGTTGAAGTTCAGGGTTATGCCTACTGGGCACTTATGGAGGCAGGAAAGATAACCGATTACAGTAAAAGAGAACTTAAAAGGGAAGCAAAAACACTGAAAAAGCGCTTTAATGAAGACTTCTGGCTTGGGGATTATTATGCACTGGCTCTCGATGGGGAAAATAACCCCTCAGAAGTGGTGGCTTCAAATATGGGTCATCTCCTTTTGACAGGAATAGCAAAGCATGAAAGGGAAATTGCCAATAGGTTATTTGAGGAGGATATGTTCTCGGGTTTTGGTGTAAGAACCCTGAGCTCCCGAGAAAGGACCTACAATCCCTTCAGTTACCATAACGGTTCCGTGTGGCCTCATGACAATGCAATTATTGCTATGGGGCTGAAGAAGATAGGGGAAAGCGAGAAGGCCTCTAAACTGGCTATGGCCATCCTTAAAGCTTCTGGGGATCTGAATTATACCCTCCCGGAACTCTTCAGTGGTTTGGAAATAGTAATGCCGACTCCACGTTTCAATTCACCTCAAGCATGGAGTGCCGCAAGTGCATTTGCATTTCTGAGCGTTCTCTTAGGTCTTGAAGTGCATAATACCCTACACCTGAGTCCATGCATTCAGGAATTCGAAGTTCATACCGAAGTGGTTTTTAGGGGAGAGAAGTACAGGATTAGAGGTTTTGAAGGTGGTTATGAGGTTCATCTGGGATAATAAGCTCGATAATAGCTTTTTGCTCGGGATTTTTCAGCCTTTCAATAATTTTTCTGTCTATGTCCTTTGCGGCTTTGCTGGCCTTTATTGCCAGAGTCCTACCATCAATGTATGTGCTTTTCCTTATGATGATGGAGCTCTCACTCTCAAAGGTGAGATGCTTATCTCCAAATGCAACAATTTCATCCATGTATTCCCCAACTATAATGCGCACCAGAAGCTTTTTTCCTTCTTTCAGAGCATTTTTAAATCTCTCATTGAAATCCTTCAGTCCTTTGTTAGCTTTTATGCACAGGATGCAGTCCCCCTTAGGGGTGAGATAGTCGTCCTTTGTGAATTCCAGCGTTGACTTGTGAGTTGCTTTCACGTTTTTGTGACCATAGCAGATGATAACTTCTTTCATGTTGTAGCCTTCTTTGGAAATCCTTATAAGACTTCTCAGGGATTTAGAATAAACTGATTTAGAAGCTTTAATCTGGTGAGAATAATGGGAAATGAACTTAAAATCCTGAGCCGTAAATTAAGAGCTATCTTTAAAGAAGTGGCCAGGGATCTCAAAAATAAAAATGTAACGGACAGAAATCTGGATGAATTGGTTTTGGATGCTTTAAAGAATAGGGCCGTAGAAATAGAAAATATTAAAATCAATTTTTCTGAGCCGGTGGATGATATTTATCGACCGGAGGCAGGTAGAACTCCCTATGATCTCTTATGTCATGGAAAAATAAATAATAAGCCATTTAAAATTTTTATAAATAATAAATTTGGTTCTCTTAAACGGAACAACAAAAATGATGTAACGACATATAACAATCTCTTGAGGCTTTATTTTGGGATAAAATCTCAAAGATTATCAGAAAAAGCAGAAATTAACAAAAAACTTGTGCTCAAGCGGCTTCGGGGAGAGGAGATAGTTTCATATGGTCTTTTTGTTTTAGATAAGGACACTAAAGACTTTAATTTTTTTCTCTTAGAAGAGATTGATGAGCCATTTTATGTTAACCCAAGAAATACAATGTTTCAGGTCAGATACACCCCTAAAATACGGAAGGAGCCTATGAGCTATTACGAGTTTGTTAGGAAGCTGGTTAAAGCAATACAAAAATCCCTTCAGAAAGTGATAGAAAAAGCGGTACAGGAATCAGAGCGACTGGAGTCACTCCTCGATGAGCTGTCTGGGGTAGGAGGAGATGAGTAGAATTGCCTTTGTTGAGACCCCAAAACCCATAGCAGAACTGATGGTTGAGCTTGCTTCAGCCCCAAAGGATGGGCTGGTGCTTGACAGTGGTTGTGGGAGGGGAGTCTTTCTTAAAGCCCTTGTGAAAAGAGGATATAAAAATTGCATTGGGATTGAACTCGATGAGAAGCTTAGTGATGAATGTAGGAAATCATGCCCTATGTGTGAAATAATCACTGGTGATTATCTGGACTACAATCCTCGGATTAAATTCGATTTAATAATCGGAAACCCGCCATATGCTCATTTCAATCAGCTTCCCGAAGAAATAGCCAAAAAAGTTAACAGACTTATAAAAACAAAGAAGGGAGATATATACTATGCATTCATCGTGAAATCTATTGACCTTCTTAAACCCGGAGGGGAGCTTATATACATTGTTCCCTATCACTTCTTTTACAACACCTATGCGAGGATTGTGAGGGAGAAGATTCTGAAAAATGGAAAGCTTGAAATCGTGATAGATCTTGACGAGGTCAGGCTTTTTAAAGGTGAAAGCCCTGAAACTGTTATCTTCAGGTTCAGAAAAGGCAGATATGACCTCAGTAAAGAAAAGATTGAGCTTATAGTAATCAGAAGAAATGCTACAGCCAGTGAGATCAAGGAAGGTGTTTTGAGGGTTCTGAAGAAGAAAACCCCAACCCAGCTCTTTGACTACACTGTGATTGAGCACTACAGAAATGCCGAGGAAGCATGGTCTACTCTTCCCCTTTCAGAAAACATGGAATTCCCCTCAGTGCCATTGAACAGGTTGGCAAAAGTGGGCGTTGGGCTTGTATCAGGCTTTGACAGGGCCTTTCTGGTAAGCGAGGAGGAACTTTCAGAGTTTACAGAAGAGGAACTCAAACTGATTAAAAAGTTTATAAAGTCCAAGAACTGCAGAAGATTTATCACAGAAGGATTTGAATATTATATACTAATTCCTGATGAGATAAAGGATGAAAAAGCACTCGCCGAAAGATATCCGAACATATACAGTAGAATCGTTAGCTTCAAGGAGATCATGGAGAAAAGGTACCTTCCAAAAAACAAAAAATGGTTCAACTGGCAGGCTCTCAGGAACTATGGATTTCTGATTGAGAACTTGGAGAAGAAAAGGATCTACGTCCCGACTCTCGACAGAAAACCCTACAACAGATTCAGCCTTGCAGAAGGAGGATACCTGCCTTCTGGTGATGTTCTCTTCATCCAACCGTATGAGGAGAACGACCTTTATTTCTTGCTTGGATATCTAAACAGCAGCTTTTTCAGGCGTTATTACCTATCCCGCGGAGGGAGGAGAGGAGGTAGGGTTTCCTTTACCCAGCGACTCCTTGAAAAGGTCGATATACCACTGTTCGATGCTGAGACGAGAGAGAGGATTTCGGAGAAGACATTTGAGATAATGAAACGTCTGAAGAATGGAGGAGATGCATCCGAACTTGAAGATGATTTAGAGAGGATAATTTTGGATGCTCTCGTGATGAGGCGTTTTCATAAGGAAAAGAGCAAAAAGAAAGAACATACATTGGATGAGTACCTAAAGCGATTCTCTCGGAGATAAGTAGGGGGCACAGAGGTTTAGAGATTTAGGGAAAACTTTAAAACGGCTTTGCGGGATTGAGTTATGGCTAAAAGCTCAAGATTATCGGGGGGATGATAATGGGAAACATCAGGCAAGGTTTCATTAAAAAAGTTGCCAGGGAGCTCTTTGATAGGTATCCAAATGAATTCACAAGGGATTTTGAATATAACAAGAAGAAAGTTGAAGAGCTCACCACAGTCCAGAGCAAAACTATAAGAAACAGAATAGCAGGTTACATAACAAAACTCGTGAGAATGAAAGAAGAAGGAAAAATACTTTAAAGTGAAAGGTCTTCTTTTATCCTTTTTAGATCATTTAAAATTTCTTTTGGAAGCATGGGAGCAATTTCTTCCATTAATCTTTCAAATTGTGCTATATTTTCCTGAGCAATTCTTCTCATCAGGTTTTCTATATATGTTTCTGTGAGCAATCTAACCTCTTCAAGTTCCTGTTTCATCCTGATATATTCATTTATCTTATCTTCCACTTCCTCAAGAAATTCTGCGAGTTCTTTTATTTTGATCTCCGCAGGTTCTGCAGATTTTATTAGGGCCCTCGCTTGCTTGTATTTTTCAGTTTCCATTGGCTTCTTCGGTTCATACATTGAAGTTCCAAATATGTAAGGGGTCAATAGAACTTCAAGACGGAAGCCCCGTCGTATCGTATAATATTTTCTCGGTCTTCCTCTTGGTATTTTCTCCGTCCTCCCTTCAATGAGTCCAGCATTCTCAAGAATCCTGAGATGTTCGAGAACAGCTTTTTGCCCGACTCCAAGCTCCTGAGAAAGCTCGCTTACAAAATAGGGTCGTTTAGTAAGCAGAAGAAGAATTCGACGTCTCGTCTCATTTCCAAGTACATCTAAAAGTCTCCCCATTTCTTCCTGATTCGATACCATTCTTTCACCCCCTTTCCTAACCTAATGTAAGAAAAGGGAGCTTTAAGTTTTTCGGTACTGGAGACAAAATAAAAATCATGGAATAATGTGGTGCTTCCTGCATCTGGCTTCGTAACTTTCTCTTCCTCCTACTAATATTACAGGAGAATCTCGGGGGGCTGGTTTTCCATTGATCAAACGCTGTGTTCTGGTAGCTGGGGCTCCACATACTGTGCAGATAGCTGTCAGATAAACGATGTTATCGGCTCTAACAAGAAGTTCTTTAGTAACGGGAAATGGATCTCCCTTGAAATCAAGGTTCAATCCTGAAGCAATCACATATACTCCATCATCAGCCAATCGGTTGAGCATTTCAACAACAGGCATCGGAAAGAACTGCACCTCATCAATTCCAATAACTTCGAACCCCTCTTTCTTCGTTATGTCTTCAATCATCTCGACACCTTTCCCGTCTGTGGGTATTACAAAAGCATCATATCTCAGTCCATTGTGAGCAACCACCTCACTTTCACTGTATCTGTTGTCAATAGCAGGTTTAAACAGAGCTGCCTTTCTTTTAGCGAATATCTGTCTTTCAATCCTTTTTATGAGCTCTGTGGTCTTCCCAGCAAACATAGGCCCGGTGATAACTTCGAGGAATCCTTCCGGATGCATTAAATTCTCACCAATTCTGGAATGCTCAAAGGTATTAAAACCTCTTTGTGTTCAATTTTTGACAGAAAGGCAACCCTCACCAAGAAATGTTGAAGTTTGGGTAACCGACTT
This sequence comes from uncultured Thermococci archaeon, assembly GCA_964487115.1. Lineage (GTDB taxonomy): Archaea > Methanobacteriota_B > Thermococci > Thermococcales > Thermococcaceae > Thermococcus. The sequence continues at coordinate 11,153 of CAZAPD010000037.1, forward strand.
ATAAACTGAGTAGAAAATAAAAGGGAAATGGATCAAACTGGAGTAACATGACCCCACTTTTCAAGGGCTCTCGCAAGCTCTTTATGACTCTTAGCGTATTCATCGAGTGGGATTCCCTGCATGATGGCATCGATGGCTTGTCTCGCTGCCATAGCTCCTGCTCTTGGACCGTCCGGATGTCCCATTGTCCCGCCACCGAGCTGGAGGACTATGTCCTTCCCAAGGATTCTTATAACCGGTTCAATGTTACCGGGATGTAAGCCTCCTGAGCTCGTTGGAAAGACGGACTTTATGTGATAGAACTTCTGATCAAGATGGAATAAATCGTTTTCTTCAGGTCGATAGTGGTGTTCTCTCAGTATTCTGGTGTTCTGAAGAACATCCCACTCACTTCCTTCAAGCTTACCCACACCTGCTGTGCCTACATGAAGCTGGTCGACACCTATAACCCTGTAGAGCTTGGCAAGAACAAACATGGAGATACCATGATAGGGGTTTCTGTCAAAGGCGGCATGCATTGCCCTGTGGGCATGGATGGCTATTCCATAATCTTCAGCCAGATCACGGATGTGGCGGAGCGCCGCCCATCCAACCACAACAACGTCTACCATGGCATGAGGATTCCCCAAATCTGCTAAAAGTTCAAGTCTGCTTTCCATTTCTATGATGTCGGCTGTTATGTTAGCAAACCATGTCTTCTTTTCTCCTGTCTCGTTTTCAACTTTTTCCATTACTCTGCTTATTTTCTTGGCCCTCACATCGAAGGGGCAGTACCATGCACTTGTAACGTTCTCATCATCCTTCAGGTAGTCTGCTCCACCACTGAAGAGCTCGTATGCGAGTTTTTCAATCTCCTCCGGGCTGTAGCCAACCTTTGGTTTTGGGACCACTCCGTAGAGTGGTCTGTCCCTAATATCGAGAAGCTTCCTGACACCTTCAATGCCATGTCCTGGTCCGTCGAAATCTCTGAGGAATTTCTCTGGCAGATATATATCCTCAAGCCTGAGAGCCTCCACACGCTTCATTCCAAAGATATTCCCCGCAACAGATGCAAGAAATCCGGGAAGATTGCCCTCTTCAAATGTATGGAAAGGATATGCTATCCTCACTATCCACGAACCGTCTCCCATATCATGGAAGTAGTAAGCCTTGGCTGAGAGATCAGCCCATCTTTCGTGCTCATACCATGAATACAGGGTTGTCCAAGTCCCTGTAGAACTCTCGGCGGCAACAGCTCCAGCGGCTTCTTCAATGCTGAAGCCCTTAGCGGGAGTTATGCGGAAAACAGCTATGATATCCCTCTTTGGATTCGGCTCATACTCCTTATCCACATAGTAGTCGTATATTTTGTCAAATTTTTCTGGCATGGAAATACCTCCATTTTTTGTTATTATCGATTGTATAGGTGTATATAAAAATGCTGTGGTACATAAATGGGCTTTATCAGGCGTTTTGTGATGTTAGAAAGTTAAAGCTCCAGACTATGAGGAATATTAAAATTAAATGTAAGATTAAATTAAAGCCTAAATACTCCATAAATTTCCAAATTATGCTAATATACCAGAGTTTTGAAATAGACGCATCACTCTATAAAATAGCTCTTCTTTGATATTAGCTTAACATTGCTCAAATTCGAGTATCTCATGGTAAAGCTATTGAAATATTGCCTTCAAAACGCCCCATTTCCGAAAGGTTTATATAGGACTTTATTCCTAAAATAAAATGCAGATATTTGCAAAAACAAAATTTAGGAGGTTGGAAAAATGGCTGAGTTACCAATTGCCCCGGTTGACAGATTGATTAGAAAGGCTGGTGCTCCAAGAGTTAGTGAGGAAGCTGCCAAGGTTCTTGCCGAGCACCTTGAGGAGAAGGGCCTTGAAATCGCCAAGAAGGCCGTTGAGCTTGCCCACCACGCTGGCAGGAAGACGGTCAAAGCCGAGGACATTAAGCTTGCAATCAAGGCCTGAAGGCCTTTTTCCTGATTTTTAACTCTTTTTACCAGACTTTTATTTGCTCAACTTTGACGTTTGCTCCGCTAATCTCCATGAGAGCAAAGCTTGCACTCCCCATTCTTGGGAATGTTGGGGAACCGGGATTCAACAGAATTATTCGTTTTCCATGGAATATTCTATCCTCGTAAAAATAGCGATGTGTATGTCCAAAAATAAGAATATCAACACCCATCTCAAGTGCTTTATAACTCAGCATTTGGGCATTTAAACCCAAGAACTGGTGTCCATGTACCATGCCAACTTTCAGTCCTTCTATATTTATTATCTCCTCTTCGGGAAACAGTAGATGATCAGCATTTCCTCTGACCACTATCAAAGGTGCTACCTTTCCAAGTCTATTAAAAAGTTCTTTTGATGTTACATCTCCTGCATGAAGTATTAAGTCCACGCCTTCACCTTCAAATCTCTCAAAAAGAATAGGGGGAACGTATTTTGTTTTATCGCCGTGATGAGTGTCACTAACGACCCCTACAATCATGGAAATACCTCAAAGTGGAATATTTATATGCAGTCTGTCAACAAGTTCCTTATAACGGTTTCTTACAGTAACTTCAGTTACGTGGGCAACTTCTGCAACTTCTCTTTGAGTCCTTTTTTCTCCTTCCAACAGGCCTGCTACATATAAGGCTGCAGCTGCGAGTCCCATTGGTCCTTTACCACTTGTTATTCCGATCTGAATAGCGTCGTTTAATATTTTTTTAGCTTTGTTTTTAGTTTTCTGAGTCAGACCAAGCTGATCCCCAAAACGATCCACATATTCAACTGGACTTGTTGGCTTAAGGTTTAATCCCAGCCCCCTTGCAAGAAATCTGTAGCTCCTGCCGATATCCTTTTTGCTAACCTTTGATACTCTCGCAATCTCGTCAAGAGTTCTTGGAATACCTTCCATCCTGCAAGCAGCATAAAGGGCAGCAGAAACCATTCCTTCAATGGATCTGCCACGGATGAGTTTTTTCATGACTGCCCTTCTGTAGAGAGAAGCAGCCGCTTCTTTAACTCTTCTTGGGAGTCTCATCTGAGCTGCCATTCTATCGAGCTCACTGAGAGCAAAAGCTAAATTCCTCTCAGCGGCATCATTTATCCTCATCCTGCGTTGCCACATCCTGAGCCTGCGCATCTTTGTCCTGTACATGCCCTTTATTTGATTGCCGTGAATGTCTCTGTCTCGCCAGTCAATATCAGTTGAGAGTCCTTTGTCATGTATCATAAGGGTCATCGGTGCACCAGTTCTTGCTCTCTTGGCCTTTTGGTCAGCGTCAAAAGCCCTCCATTCAGGCCCAGAGTCAATAGCATTCTGCTCAAGAACATATCCACATTTTGCACAGACGAGCTCGCCCCTGCTGGGGTCATAAAACAATTTATCCGAACCACATATCGGACACACTTTCTTTTCAATCAAAAGCTCTCACCCCCTTTTTCTGGGGGCAGGGCGTTTTTTCTTTTTCTTTATGTTCTTTCTGCCTGATCGGGATTTTCTGACATCCACATAAAGAGTTTCACCAATGTAACTTTCAGGGTTTTTTACTTTCGGTTTAATAGCTATATACGGAGCCTTTACGGGCCCAAAAACATCCTTCACTGTACCCACTACTGTAAGTTTTTTATCAATGACTTTATCGTTCAATGAAGGAATCCAATCCGAGCGAAGAATTAAAAAACCCTGCTTAGCATAATGAGAAACCCTACCTAATCTTTTCATAGCCCCACCCCAATGAGATACCCTTTTAAAGTTTTCGTTTTTGTCTTTATAAAATTTTTGGTAAATTTTCGAAAGCTTTTTATTTGACACAAACATAGAATTAAAGTTGAATTAACTAAATTTGGGTGAGCTCATGAAGTGTCTTGTGGTTGGTCACCTAACGAGGGATATTATAATCAGAGGCTCAAACATTGAAGAGAGGGTGGGTGGCGGTGCATATTATTCAGCATTTGCGCTATCCAAATTCTGTTCTCCTGTGATTTTAACCTCTATCAGTCAGGATTTTCCAAAGGAATGGCTTGAAACTTTGGAGAGTTATGGTGTTGAGGTTATTGTATTTCCATCCAGAGAAACGACAACGTATGAGCTACGTTATTCCAACAGCAACAAGAGAAAACTTAGACTTCTTTTGAGAGCAGGCGACATTAAAAAACTTCCCACAGAAAATTATGATATCGTTCTGTTGAATCCAGTTGCCGGTGAGATTCCAAAAAGTGTAGTAGAAAGTGCTAAAAAGAGATTCCCCTCTGTCTCTGCAGACGTTCAGGGTTTTATCAGAGAGCCCATAACAGGGGAGGTTAGGTTTAAGGAGATAAATGCATCATTTCTGGAGGGTTTAAAGGTGTTGCATTCTGATAAAGATGAATTTTCATACTTAAATACACTAAACCCAGCGAATGTTGAGGTTCTCCTAATCTCAAATGGGTCGAATCCTGGAATTGCGCATCATTTGGGGATATCATACTCTTACTGGCCTGTTAAACTCGATGTTCCTGAATCCACCGGTGCGGGTGATGTCTTTCTGGCATCGTTCACGTATTTTTATAAAAAACATCCGTTTATTGAAGCACTTAGAAAGGCAAATGCATTTACTGCGTTGTTTTTGAAATACCGGCATTTTGAGTTCTCAATGAATGAGGTAAATGGACTTGCAACCAGCATTTTTGTTGAACGAAGTCCTGTTGTGATTCCTTAGCGAATTATCGGAGGGATTACATAGTCCCGTAATAGTTTTGCTGCCATATATCAACGGACTCTTCCATCAGATTGTTATGTGAATTACTACGCATGTGAATACTAAAAACTTAAATATCAAGATAATTAAAGTATTATTGGTGAAACTAATGACAACATACGGATTGTGGTATTTCAAGTTTCAAAACGGGGAATACGGGACATTTATTAGCATGGGGGACATTTTCAGAACTGAAGGAGAGGGGGTTCACCTATGCAGTTGCTGTAAATTCTCCACGATATGAAGATATCCCTGAGAGTGGAAATTTGTATCGGAATGGATATCATGATGGAGAATACTTTGGAAGATGGTTAGATCCACATCTGGCTGGAATAGATTATTTAGTTGTGATCCCTGTGTTATCCCAATGGTCTCCTTACACAAATGGCACCATAAATCTGGATGGAACGGATATTAAAAGAATCTGGCGATACTTTAACTATATCTTTGTTCAACCAAATTATTACCAAACATGCACTCGAAAGGGTACCACAGGCAATACTTACTCATTTTCTGAACTGGTCGAGGTTTTGAATTGGATATGGGATGCTACTCCAAATACTTACATTACATTAGAAGCTGATAGATCT
>CAZAPD010000038.1:0-5608 GCA_964487115.1 uncultured Thermococci archaeon
CTTAATCTCTTCGGGTAGCTTCTCGGGTCGTCCTTTAAGGGTTCTCGGTGCCCTTCCAGAGTAGAAACCCAGAAGGAGGTAGGTAACCTCACTGAAAATGATGGGATTGAGAAAGAGCACCCTATCTGAGTCAAAAAGATCCATTACAATGTATTTTGCATCAGGATTTCCTTTAAAGTACTCAGCCAGAATCGATATATCAAGCAAGATGCCCCTCATAGAGTTCCCTCTTCATGTCCTTCCATGTTTTGTCCGTTTTGAGAACCCCGGTGAGCATTTCCATGTTCTTCCTGATTTTCCCTTTGTTCACGAGATATTTGGCCATCTCCTAAACTTCCCCCTTAAAGGCCTCTGCATACTTATCCGGAATCCTTACGCGTATAACAATTCCCTCCATATCACTCCCCAGAGAAGATAAGAGAAAATTGGTATAAAAAGTTGTCTAAATCCTCACCACGTGCACTGAACATGAGATACATGGGTCGTAGGCTCTAACCGTCATCTCTGTCAAATACTTCAAGCGCTCTGGGTCGTCTTGGTAGTGCTTCTCAGCCATCATCCTAACGTGACGCTCCATTATGGCCAAATTCATTGCTGTTGGCGTAATTATGTCTGCATATGCAACCCTTCCGTCCTTGACCTCAATTGTATATGCCACGAGTCCTCTCGGGGCTTCTGTGATGCTAACACCACGACCATCCTTTATCTCCACTCTATCTCTCGGCTTGATTGGCCATTTTGCGAGAATATCACCGATTATATCAAGAGCCCTTTCTATGAAATATACAAGCTCAAGTGCCTGAGCAAAGTTATTGGCAAAGCAGTTGTCATAGCGAAGGATATCTTTATACTGTGCATAAAGTTCTTTAGCCCTACCATAGAGCAAGTCAGCATTGTTGACTATTCTTGAGATTGCACCGACCATAAAAGGCTTATCTCTGTAGAATGAGTGTTTGGCAAAGCTGTGCTCCACAACACGCTCGATGATATGCTTTTGATAATCTTCAACCGGAAACTCAAATCCATCACTAACCTTTACATAATCGCCAAAGATACCATAAACACCGCTTCTCGGCTTAATAGCCATGTGTATCATGTCTCTGTCCTCAACCTCCTTATACTGCTCAAGCTTTGAGAATAGCTCTACAGTATGCTCAGCCATTGGGAGAACTTTCTTGAGACCTTCTCTAAGCTCTTCAAACTGTGCTCTTGTTGGAAGCTTCCCAAAACCCCCCATTATGGCGTTCTCCTGATGAATAGGTCTTGAAGCTAAATAGTCCATTATCTTGGCACCTATATTTTTCAAGGCCATCGCGTACTCGATTTCTTTTCCATATCTGTCAAGCATGCTGAGTGGATTGGAGTAACCAAGATAGTCCGGGAGGACGAGCAAATAGAGATGGAGAGCATGGCTCTCGATCATGTCACCTATATAAAGAAGATCCCTCAAATCCTGTATCTCTTCCCTCGGGGTAAATCCAACAGCCTTCTCAGCTGCTTCTACGGCGGTGAGCTTGTGGGCTGCTGAACAGAAGGAGCAGATTCTTGGATAAACGGCCAAGGCTTCTTCAAGCTTCTTGCCAATTGTTATGGCCTCAAAGAACCTTGGACCTTCGATGATGTTGAGCTTGACCTCCTTAACGCCTTCGTCGCCCATGACTATCTCAATTCCACCTTTTCCCTCTACACGTGCGATGTGATCAACGGTAATTGGTATATACATCATTCTCCCTCCTCAAAGATTTTGTCAACCATCTCTTCGAGCTTTTGATTGTGGGCGTTGAAAATCCTCATCCTCTCAAGGATTTCCATCTTTGTTAGGCCTTTTTCTTTGAATGTTTTAGCCAGTGAGTCAAACCATGCAACATCGTAGCCTATAGCCCCCCTACATCCTATGCATGCTATTCCGTAGCTTGGACACCTTGCGTCACAGCCTGCTCTTGTTATCGGGCCGAGGCATGGTTCACCCTTCTCGATGAGAACGCAGGGATTGCCTCTGAGTCTGCACTCAACACAGACTGGGTAATCGATATCTTCGGGCCATGAACCAACGAGGAAAGTTCCAAGGGCATAGAGAAAGTCTCTCCTTTCAGGTGGGCATCCATATACGTTGTAATCCACCTTGATATAATTTGAGATGGGCTCTGCCATTTTTGGCTTAAATTTAACTCTTCCATCACCATAAACAATCTTCCAGAGCTCTTCGAGGCTCTTGTCTTTCTCCCAGCTCTGTACTCCTCCATGAACAGCGCATGAACCAACGGCTACAACAATTTTCGCCTTTTCTCTAATCTTTTTTATGAGTTCAACTTCCTCCTCGGTTGAAACACTCCCCTCGATGAATGCTATATCAACATTCCTATCCTCATCACTGTCCCTTTCAATCATGAACCAGCACTCTATTCCAAGATTCTCCAGAGCTTGAACGAGTTCATCCATCATGGCAAACTGCAACTGACAGCCATAACATGATGTAAGAGCATAAAATCCAATCTTCGCCTTTCTCCCCATTATCCTCACCTCAGTCCAGCAGTCCCGGCGTTGATACTATGTCAAAGTACGTGAATACAGGGCCATCCTTACATATGTACTTCCAGCTCGTGCTTGTTCCAACGTTACAGTGACCACACTTTCCAATGCCGCATTTCATCTTTCTCTCCAACGTAACGAAGATATTCTCCGGTCTGTATCCATAGTTTATTAGGGACTCGAACACGGCTTTATACATCCTTGGAGGGCCACAGATAGCAACTGCAGTCTTTTTAGGATTGGTGTTTGCCTCTACGATAAAGTTCTGGGGCCTGCCGTGGAGACCGGGCCATTCAGGATCACGTGTAACGCTCTGGATAATTTTAACATTCTCAGCCTCCGCCATATCCTTCATAGCCTCAAGCTCTCTGTAGAAGAGCAGGTCTTTTCCATAACGTGCAGTGTTAATGAAAGTTATGTTCCCATACTTCCATCTATTGTCAATAGCATATAGGAAGACACTCCGGAGGGGTGCTGTCCCAAGTCCAGCAGCTATAAGGAGCAGATCCATTTCTTCCCATTCATCGACTGGGAAGCCATTTCCGTATGGTCCGCGAACAAGGACAGTATCACCGGGTTTCAGGTTATGAATTACCGTGGTAACCCTACCTGCTTTCCTGATGCAGAGCTCGAAAAATCCTCTCCTCATTGCAGAGGAACATATGCTGATTGGAACTTCCCCAACGCCTGGAATTGTCAGTTGGACAAATTGACCCGGTTTGAATGTCCAAGTTTCAGCAATTTCCGGATCCTCAAACCTAAAGAGGAAGAGTTTCTCCTTTTCTGTGAGTGAATAAACTCTCAGAACCTTCACTTTTTCAAGAGCATATGGATTGTCCCTGTTCATATATCCTCACCCCTCGTCTCACTTGCATAGGCAAACCCCCTCTTCGGAATTTCCTCACTAATCTCGGGTGGACATTTGGGTTCTTTAGTTCCGAGAATTGTTCTCAGGTTTTCAACAAAATTTATACCCGCAGGGCAGAAATACGTGCATCTTCCACAGCCAACACAGAAGCTGAGACCAAGCGTCTCGTTGTAAGAGTTCTTGCAGAGATATCTGTTCATGAAACGGGACTTTTTAGTCGGCCTGAAGTTATGACCCCCTGCAACTAAGCCATGGCTTCTGAGCTGACATGAATCCCAACGTCTTTCTCTGTACCCTGTATCCCCATCAAGGCTTGGAATATCCTGAACTTCGTAACATCTGCACGTCGGACAGGTCAAGTTACAGTTACCACAGGCCAAGCATAGCTCACTCTGTTCGTCCCACATCGGATGTTCCATTTCGAGCTCAAGCAAATAACGTAGATTTCCCCAGTCTTCGTGATATCTGAATGCATTTGCTCTTTTGTTCTCAAATGCTCTAAAGGCACAGATGTCGCGGGTTGTAACCTCCTCAAAGAGTTTTATGTTTTTGTCGACAATCCTGTGCCCTGTAGGAGTGCCAACCCTGACAAGCCAGCCATCTGGAAGTTCATGGAGAAACAGATCAAAGCCATCATCCGCAAAATCTGTCTCACGGAGATTGCAGAAGCAATACTCATCAGGCATACAGCTAATACCGACTATGATGCCTTTTTCTCTTCTCACCTTGTAGTACTTGTCCGGAAGCTCGTCAAGGTAAACTGTATCCAATATTTTCAGCCCAAAAATATCGCATGCATGGAGGCCAAAGAGAACAAATTGCTCAACATCTTCGATCATCTCATTATACTCTGCTTTTGAAATGCTGAACTCAAAAAGCTTTTCCCTTGGAAGGAAGAAGAACTTTTTAGGTGGCATTATAGTTCTATTGTAGTGAAGTTCTATCTGTCTCACATCTTCAACTTCCCTGAAATCATAGAACTTTTCGGAGATTTTGACAGGAGCATAAAGCCTTCCCCAATCCCGGAGACGTTCGAGGAACGTGTAAGTATTCTCCTTCGGAAGTTTAACATACCTCACATCCATCACCTCTCAATGTTCAGGAATAAACACATGCTCATATTTATCCATTCTCAAAGTTGGCTCTTCCAAAGAGCTAAAAAAGCCTTTCTAAATCCTTAGTTTATTAACCAAAGGTTAAGGTGCTCGAATTCTAAAAAAGTTCGTGTTACAACTCTCCAATAGTATAGAGGAATCCCCAACAATAGCTATCCTAAGTCATTTAAAATCACCCATGAGCATAGTTTATCCTTGGCCCTCTATTCTGTCTTATTGTGTATTGTTATTTTTTGTAGATATGTGATTAGCATATCATTTTCTTCCTTCTTTCTTACGCTGAAGCGCACATATTCTGGAAGTCCAAATGATGAGCAATTCCTCACTAAGATCCCCTTTTTCTTTAGACTTTCGGTAACGGTTTTAGCATCTCCAACATTTTTTATGAAGAAGTTGGCATCACTTTTGACATTGAGGGCTTTTTCTATTCTTCCTTTTTCTTTCCATATTGGTGGCATTGTCTTCTTTAAGTGCTGAAATTCGTCTTTGATAACGAACTCCAGAAAAGCATAGCCCAAAGATCCGATGCTCCAGGGCATTCTGACGCTTTTAAAAGCATCACTGAAACCAATTACATAACCAACTCTGATTCCGGGCAAACCGTAACTTTTTGTAAATGTCCTCAGTTTTACGATGTTTTCTCCTTCCGGGCTTTCGGCATCTTTAACGAAATCTATAAATGCTTCATCCAAGACGAGCAGTGAATTTGTATCTTCCACCGCTTGTATTAAAGGCTTGAGTTTTTTTGGCGGATAAAATTTGCCATCTGGGTTGTTTGGATTGCAGAAGAAGACAATGCTCCGCTTTGCAACAAATTCAGCCAACGCTTCTGGGTTATTTGGAGCTCTGATAACCTCAGCATTAAAAATCCTTGCAATTCTTTCATACTCTTCATAAGTGTGCTCTGGGATAATTACCTTCCTTCTTTCTTTCATCGCAAGGATGCCAAGTAAATATAAAGCCTCGGTTATTCCCGCTGTGACTGTTACGTTTTCGCCAATCAAATTCGAGAGTTCTTCCTCAAGTTTTTCCCAATAAATGTAGCGATTGCTTAAGGCCTTAGCACGTTCAAACATCTCGTCTATCCATTCTGGAA
>CAZAPD010000039.1:0-19404 GCA_964487115.1 uncultured Thermococci archaeon
TTAACAAAATTCAAGAATCTATCCTCTCAAGAGAGTTCAAGTGGCTCGATGAAGGGAAGTTACTTTCTGAGATGGAGGAGATAGCCCTCTTTGGAGTTATGAAAAGGGAGAGTGAGAAAGATGCCGGCAGTCAAAATACCCAGAGAAAAAGCAGAGAAAGTCAAGAAAACTCTGAAGAAGCTTAAGATATATGATGGAAGAAGGAGACCCAAGAGGGCAGAAGATTTTATTTTTTTACCTGTCCTTGACCCAAATAAGGCACAAAGACTGGGTCTTGAGGTAGTTTATATAGACCTCCCCCTGAGGCCAGAGAGACAGATTTATAAGAATCTTGAAAGTGTTTTAATGGAAAAACTGAGCCCAGAGGAAAGGAAGCATCTTCGAAGATATGACATAATAGGAGATATAGCAATAACCCAGATCCCACCAGAGCTTGAGCATAGAAAGAAAGAAATTATTGAGGGACTTCTAACAATCCATCCCTTCTTAAAAGTCGTGGCAGTGAAAGGATCTCACAAGGGAGCATTCAGAATACGAGAGTATTCTATAGTTTGGGGTGAGAAGAGGCTTGAAACCATCCATAGAGAAAATGGTGTTGAATTTAAAGTCGATCTGAGCAGGGTATTCTTCAATCCAAGGATGAAAGGGGAGCGCTATCGACTGGCACAGCTCACTGAAGATGGAGAGCGGGTTCTCCTCATGTTTGCAGGTATCCTACCCTATGCACTCGTCATAGCCAGATATAAAAATGTTGAAATCACTGCAGTGGAGCTGAATAAGAATGCAATAAAGCTTGGAATGGAGAACATAGAGATGAACAGAAGGAGGCTGAAAGGCAGAATAGAACTTATAGAGGGAGACGTTTTCAAAGTCGTGCCAGGGCTTCAAAACTTTGACAGGGTTATAAGTCCAACGCCAAAAGGAGTTGATGCCCTTTCTCTCGCTCTGAGCAAGGCAGAAAAATGGCTTCATTACTATGACTTCATCCATGAAAATGAACTTGGGAGATTTAAGGAAAGAATACTTGAAGAGTGCAGAAAGCAGGGAAAAGATTGTGAGATAAGAGTAAAAAAGGTGAGCGACTACAAGCCACATGTGTTTAAGGTCTGTGCTGATGTAAGAATGCTCTGACCTCTCATTGTTGCTCATAGACTCCACTCATTTCTTCATGAAGTCAAAAAGCGTTGCCTGCTTACCTTTTTTCTTTGGTTTATCTATTTTTTCCGGTTCTGTCTCCTTGACAACTTCCATCTCCTTTTCCGCTTCTTCAAGCTCCTCCTCACTTATTTCTTCTTTTTCCTCGGCTTCATTCTCTGCCTCAACGGCAACTCTTACGCGCTCCTCCAGCTCTCCATGCTCCTTCAGCTTCCTGTGAATGCTCAGCATTTTACCCTTTATTTTTGCGGCTTTCTCCTTATCTCCAGTCAAAAACTCGATTTCCTTATCACCAAGATCAAGGAAAACCGCTATATGTGCAGCCACCTCAAGGTTGTTTTCAAAGATTGATTTGAATATTCTCATAGTTTCAATTGCCTCAAGCTTTGCCATGTGCATCTCTCTCATTATCTTCTTGATAAGTGAGTCTCTCAGGGAACGCTCTTCCTTACTTTCGGTTAGGAGTTTAATCGTCTTTGGCGGATAAAAACGAAGAAACCCCTTCTTCTTTATACCGGCCACTGCAACTCCTGCACTCATCATATCAGTCGCATACTTCCACAGGCCATAATTTCCAGTTCTTTGAGCCCTTGCAAGATATATATCCGCTCTGCTCAAGGCTTCATAGGCTCTGGCTATATCCTCAGGCTTGGGATACACGTAGGGGATATTCTCGTCTATCCACAGGAGAAGTTCGTTGGGCATCATATCAAGATTCCAGCTTGCCATCCTGGCCCTTTTGACATTATCCGTGGCGAATATCGTTCCGAGGACTTGGAAAACTGATTTTTCAACATCTCTGTATGCTAAAACCTCCGTAGCATCTTCAACCCCACCGCTCACAACGGTTTGCAGATCATTTATAGCTGCCCTCAGATCACCGCTGGCTCTCTTCGCTATCTCGCTTATAATCTCCTTGGGAACGAATATCCCCTCAATCTTTAGAATTCTATAGAGGGCAGTTTTGATATCGCGTTGTGTCAGGCGCTTGTATTCGACAATCTCGGCTTTATTTCTTATCTCTCTTGGTACCTTCCAGTAATAGTTGGCCGTCATTATCACTGGATTTGGGGCATTCTCAATTAGTTTTGCAATTTCTCTCGCACCGCTCAGCTCCATGTTATCGGCTTCATCCAAAAAGATCAGCTTTCTTCTCCTTCCGAAAACATCGAGAGTGTAAGCTGCACCAATGTAACGCTTTATCTTCTCCACAGTCCTTTCATCGGAAGCGTTAAGTTCTATGACCTCAAAACCGTAGTCATTGGCAAGAGCATAGACTGTTGAAGTTTTTCCCGAACCCGGAGGCCCAGCGAGCAGCAGAGCTTTCTTCTTGGGACTTCCACTTATCCATGCCCTGATCCAGTCATTAACCTTCTGAACAGCATTTTTCTGGTTGATTATATCCTTCATGTGCCTCGGACGGTATTTCTCGACCCACGGAAGCATAGTAATCACTTACCCATTATTGTAAACTGAGCTAGTAAGGCCTCAAGCTGAATCATCTCATTTGCCCCTTCAACGAGCCGGAAATTATACTCCCCTATCTTATCCGCCAGAGCTACTTTTTTGGGTTCGGCTATCGGAAGGTTGAAAACTTCCTTATGCATCTGAATAATAACATCCTCACCGCTGAGGCCCTGTTTTAGGAGAATCTCCCTGAGCCTGTCCCTGGCTTTGAGGAAGTTGCCCTCCAGAGCAAAGAGCATCATCTGCCTTACATCCTCTGGTCTCGCTCTGCTTGCCACAGTAAAGACGTTTTCATCAGTTATCTTAGTGTCGAGAGCGGCGGCGGCCTGAAGGACATTTATAGCCCTCCTCAGGTCACCCTCTGAGACATAAAGGAGAGCGTGAAGACCTTCTTCTGTCAGCTCAAGCCCCTCCTGCTCAGCAATTTGACGAAGCCTCATGGCAACGTCTTCATCCCTAAGCGGTCTGAAGCGGAAAATTGCACATCTCGACTGTATGGGCTCAATAATCTTACTGCTGTAGTTACAGCTCAGAATAAATCTAACATTGTTCGAAAACATCTCCATTGTCCTTCTCAGCGCCTGCTGGGCGTCCTGGGTTAGAGCATCCGCCTCGTCAAGGAAGATTATCTTGAAGCTCGCACCTCCTATTGGCTTCGTTCGTGCAAACTCTTTCACTTTCTCGCGGATGACGTTTATGCCACGCTCATCACTCGCGTTAAGCTCCAAAAAGTTGTGCCTCCAGCCTTCGCCGAAAAGTTCTCTCGCGAGGGCCAGAGCGGCAGTTGTCTTCCCAACACCCGGAGGGCCTGCAAATAAGAGATGCGGCATGGAACCGGTTTTAGCATAGTGCTTGAGTCTCTTAACTATATGATCCTGACCGACCATATCATCAAGCCTCAGGGGCCTGTACTTCTCAACCCAGGGCTTTTCGAGAATTTTAACTTCCTTAACTTCTTCAGCCATGGCCATCACCTTTAAACCTAAAGGGTATTTTGTTCGAGGTATTAAAGCCTTTGCCATGAAACCGAAGGGTGAAAAACTTTTATAGTTCCATGAGCATCTTATCGTGGTGGTTCTCATGGGAAAGCTGGACTGGATTACCGAAGAATTAAAAGAACTTAAAGAGAAGGGCCTTTATGTTACCATAAGAAAACTTGAGAGTTCTCAGGGCCCGTGGGTAGTTGTTGACGGGAAGCGCGTTCTCAACATGTGTTCAAACAATTATCTGGGCTTAGCTGCCCATCCCAAAATAAAGGAAGCTGCCATAAGGGCTATTCTTGACTATGGTGTTGGTGCCGGAGCGGTTAGAACCATAGCCGGCACCATGGAGCTCCACATTGAATTGGAGGAGAAATTAGCCAAGTTCAAGAAGAGGGAAGCGGCGATACTCTTCCAGAGCGGCTACAACGCCAACCTCGGTGCTTTGAGCGCGTTACTCACTAAGAAAGACAATGGTGTATTCATAAGTGAGGAACTCAATCACGCGAGCATCATAGACGGAATGCGCCTCAGCGGGGCACCAAAGGTTATCTATAAACATCTCAATATGGAGGATCTCAAGAAGCGCCTTGAGGAGAACAAGGACAAGGAGAAGAAAATAATCGTCAGTGACGGTGTGTTTAGTATGGACGGTGACCTCGCCCCGCTCCCCGAGATGGCTGAGTTGGCGGAGCAATATGATGCCATGCTCTACATAGACGACGCTCACGGTGAAGGAGTTTTAGGGGACAGTGGAAGAGGTATAGTCGACCACTTCAAGCTCCACGAAAAAGTTGATTTCGAGATGGGTACGCTGAGCAAGGCCTTTGGTGTCATTGGCGGTTATGTAGCAGGTCCAGAGGAGGCCATTGATTACCTTAGACAGCGGGGAAGGCCGTTCCTATTCTCAAGCGCACCCAATCCACCTGATGTGGCAGCGGCCATAGCAGCGGTGGAAATACTCCAGCACAGCGACGAGCTCGTGAAGAAGCTCTGGGATAACACGCACTTCCTCCAGAATGGACTCCGCGAGTTAGGTTACGACCTCGGAAACACGAAGCACCCGATTACTCCTGTCATGCTCTATGACGAAAAGCTCGCTCAGGAGTTCTCAAGAAGGCTTTACGACGAGTACAACATCTTTGCACAAGCCATAGTCTATCCAACGGTCCCGCTTGGCACAGCCAGACTGAGACTCGAGCCTTCAGCCGCACACAGCAAGGAAGACCTGCAATATGTCATAGACGCCTTTGAAGATTTGGGGAACAAGACAGGCTTTTTAAAGTGAGTTAGTTTTTCAAACCTTTTTCTAATTTATATTCAAATATTCAAATCAAAAATGTTTTTTATGAATGAAGGTGTAACTTGGTAATATGTGGGAAGTAGTAGTTGTGAGTTTAGCATTTGTTGTTATTTCAGCTTTCGTTGTGATAGGAATACGTCTAAGGGCAAAATTTCTGCTTCAATATCCCACTCTCAAAAGATTTTACGATTCCATGCTTCTCGGATTTGGAACATTAGCCCTTGCAAAGGGAATCTTTACAATAACCCTTCTTTTTAAAGGCTTTTTAAAAAGCAGTTATAATCTCCTCGTCCAAATTGGTATGATAACTTCGGTTACAGGAGGAATTATCCTTCTTTTCGGATGGATGCTTCTCTTGAAAGGTATAACATCAAAATATAAGTTCAAGCCAATTATAAAAAGTGAAAGGGAAGATACCCTTAAATTATCGAGTGGTCTATATATATGTCCGGATGAATGCTTCAACTTATTTTCACGGCTATTAGTGGGAAGAGTCGGAATAGTTATTTCGCGAACTCCTCCTAATACCCTGAAGGAACTGCTCAATCTCAGCGAAGAACACATCTTCTGGTTAACTAAGATTAATGGAAAGAACACAATTCATCCCCACAGACTTGAATATCTCCTCCAAAGTCTTGTAGATTTTATGCGCTCTACTGATCTACCGAAGGTTATACTTATCGAAGGAGTGGAATACCTAACCATAGAAAATGAATTCCCATCTGTCTTTAAATTTTTAACTTCATTAAAGGATTATGCTCAGATTCACAACACAATAATCCTCGTTCCAGTTGATACAGAATTTTTCTCAGAAAAAGAACTCTCGATGTTAAAGAGAGAATTTCCTATACCCACCGAGTAGGAATTTAGTTCAAAATTTAATTCTCTGGATAGAATAATAGACAACATCATTATCCTCATCAACTACAGCAAGCACCATAGTTTTCCTTACCCCATGAGCAACTCGAACACGAGCAGTTAGATCATTGGGAAACATTTTTTGGTTTTCTGATACAACCCATATAAGCCATTGGGCATGTTCATCCATACCTTTCCTATAAACCCTAAAATGGGAACCAAACTTAAGGGCTGTTTTTACAATATAACCCCTGTCTCTGAGATCTCTATAAACAAGGAACTTTAAATCAAATTGTTCATCTTTTTTTCTGCCAAGATTGAAGATATCTCTCAAAGAGAGGTCCCTATCATTGTCAAACACTCTTATCTTCCCCTTCTCCAAGAGGTAGGCCGCTTCAATGAGCGAGAGGAAGAGCTTCCCGTTCACGACCTCACCAAAGTAGCGTTTGTTATAAAACTGGTTTATTGCCTTCTTTGTTTCGCTGAAAACTCTATCTCCACTCAGATAGAACATCACCGCTTCCTTCATGAAATCCCTCCCCATTCCCTGGCCGGTACCATCATGTAATACGCATCCTCACCGTCGGCGTAATAGCCTATTATCCTCTTTACTTTTCTGAAGCCAAGCTTTTCATAGAGCTTTATCGCTTTCTCATTGCTTACTCTAACTTCAAGCCCTATATACTGGGCTCCCTTCTTGACAAGCCTTTCCATAACCTCCAACATCAGAGCCTTGCCTATACCGTTTCCCCTGTATTCGGGGTCAACGGCTATGCTCATTATGTGTCCCTCAAGGTCAGGCCTTAGATACGCCATTACATACCCTATGACCCTGCCGTTGTATTCTGCAACAAGAAATGTGTCAGGATTGTTTTCAAGAAACATCATAAAAATGCCCCGTGGATATTTTTCCTTAAAGGATTTAACCTCTATCCTACTTATCTCAGGAAGGTCAAAGAGCTTGGCTGGTCTGATTACAACCATAGCCAGAGGAATCCTTTTATGAGCTGTGAGTTCCTTGGAGGATACACTCATATTAGCTACTTCTCATGAAAGTTTTTAAGGTTTAAGCAGTCTCCAGATAGTGAGTGATGAGCACTCTCGAATCTGACTCAGGGATGATGATCGGATTCCTGGCTGATTCTCCCTTCTTATATCCAATGCTGACCTCTTCCCTTTGGGGGGTTCGGATTAACTCCTCGCCAACGACGGTCAAGGTAAGAGGGTTCCTCGAACCCCTCAGGGAGAGCCTTCCCCCATTCCCACTACCCCCCACAAGAGCAGGAAGGCCCGGGATTATTGTTTTTGATGACCACTCTTAGACTTCCAACCGCTTAAAGGCGGTCTTTGAAGAACGCCTACCGGAGTCATCCCTGCAGGGACAGGGACACAGCGAAACTACTCCTCTAATCAGGTTGCCTCAGAGTGCCACTTTCAGACCCTTATTAAAAAATTTTAATGGTTTCGCTCCTCACGAGCTGGTTTTAGAATTCCTACATCCCCGCCTTAAAAAGCAAGGCTTTCAAAAGAAAAAGATAAAACTTAAATCCTTCCCGAAATAGAGTTATGGAAGGTGAGAACATGCAGAATATAATAGTGAAAGATAAACGGGTGGGTATAGTCAGGGGAGAGGCTACTGTTTCAACATATCAGTTTTCAGCTCATCCAGATTCAAAGCTAAAATTTGGTGAATTTGTCGCTGCTAAAAACCGCGAAGGAGAGTGGGTTATAGGAAATATAAGAAGGCTGGAAAATATAAACTGGCTCCTCAGTGAGGGAAAAAGCACTTACTATTCTCTGGAGCTTGATTTAAATGAATACGGAGAGAGCATAGAGGCGAATGAAGCCCTAATAGCCACCGTCCGAGTTCTGGGGAGGATAGTGAAAAATGGAAGCAGAATTGAAGTTGCTCCTAACAGGGTTCCAATACCCAATGGGAGAGAGGTTTACAGGGTAAATAATGAGCTGCTCAAGGCAATATACAACGGAGGACCGGGCTACATTGAAATAGGAACCCTTCTGCTGAGAGATGAGGTTCCCATATACCTCAACGTCGATGAGCTTGTATCAAGACACTTTGCTGTTTTAGCCGTTACCGGAGCGGGCAAATCAAATGCTGTTGCAGTAATGCTCGGAGGAATCGTTGAAAGGCTTAGAGGAACTGTTATTGTTCTCGATCCTCATGGGGATTATGTAAAGCTGAGCCTGCCGAATACCGGGAAAAAATACGTGAAAATAATCGAAGCCAAAATTAAACCAGAGGAAATGGACGGAGAGGAGCTGGCAGACCTTATGGAGGTCCAGAAAAATGCGGCAATACAGAGAAACTTCCTTCTTAAGGCATGGGAAACAGTAAAACATGAAAATCCACAGCTTGGCGGCAGGGAGCTGATTGAAGAGCTCAGACTAAAGCTTGAGAAATGGGCAAGAGACAGAGAGGGAAGTTACTGGGATGAGTATCTTCAGGGATACAGAGAACTGGAAAAGATAGATTCAAACACCGTTGGTACGATAACACGCCTAACAATGCGCATTTCTCGTTTTCTCAGGAATTACGGGCATGTCTTAACCAGCGAAGATATAATCGCCCAGATAGAACCGGGCAAGGTAAACGTCATTGATTTAGGACCTTTGGACGAAGGTCAAATGAAGGTTGTCGTCGGGAAGCTCATCCAGAAGGTCTTTGAAGCCAGAGTTGATTATGAAAAAGCCCGAAAAAAGATGGAAAGAATCAGAGGCGAGCTTAGGGAGGAGAGGGCTGTAAAGACCTCTGCGCTTGAGAAAGAGGTTAAAGATCTGGAAAAGACCATGAAAGATATCGAGGTTAAAAGCAGCGCTTTAGCAGAACCAATTCTTCTGATAGTCGAAGAGGCCCACATATTCGCCCCTCAAGGAGAAAAAAATGATGCTGTTAGAATTCTCGGCAGAATAGCGAGGGAGGGTAGAAAATTTGGTGTGGGACTTGGGGTCGTATCCCAGAGACCAAACAAACTCAACGAGGATATACTGAGCCAGACCAATACAAAGATAATCCTCAGAATCGTCAACCCCCGGGATCAGGAATACGTCCTCAAGGCGAGTGAACAGCTGAGTGAAGATCTGCTCAGGGATATAGCCTCCCTTGGAAAGGGAGAGGCTGTTATAGTTGGACAGGCAATCAGCCTGCCGGCGCTCGTAAAGATACACAACTTCAGGGCAATAGGCGGAGATTATGGAGGAGAGGACATAGGGGTCGTGAACAGATGGCTCAAAAGAGCTGAGATTGAAAGGAGAGAGATGGAGATACTGGAAGAATACAAGGAAGAGGGGATAGACTTTGACTATTAAATTTGCCCATCTGGCTGATGCCCATCTGGGTTATGAGCAGTACCGCCTTCCATACAGAGCCGAGGAGTTCAGACTGGCTTTTGAGGAGGCTATCAAAAAAGCAATTGGAGAGAGGGTGGACTTTATTCTCATAGCAGGAGACCTCTTTCACAGGAGCAATCCCTCACCCCAGACAATCAAGGAGGTAATTGACATCCTTGAGCTCCCAAGAAGGGAAAAAATTCCTGTCTTTGCCATAGAGGGAAACCACGACAGGACCCAAAAGAGGATTTCAGCCTATCATCTCCTCGAATCCCTCGGCTTAATTTACCTCCTTGGCTTCAGCGAAGAGAAAAAAGAAAACAAGTTCCAGACAACAGAGAAAGTCAATGGCAGGCTCTTAGTTAAGGGCATATTTGAAAAGGGAGGGAAGTCCATCGAGATATATGGAATGAAATACATGAGCGCCGCATGGTTCGAAAGAAACAGACTGGCCGATTACTTCAGACCACAGGGCGATGCAATTTTAATGCTCCATCAGGGCATAATGGAGATGATGGAAAAACTCCATCTGGAGACCCAGAGAGACTATTTTGAAATTAGCCTACGCGATCTTCCGGAGGGGTTTCTCTACTACGCCATGGGACATATACATAAACGCTGGGAAACCAACAGAGGCTCGGGTATCGTTGCCTATCCCGGTTCGCTCCAGAGATGGGATTTTGGAGATTATGAGATAAGATACAGATGGGATGGACTTAAGTTCAAACGTATAGCAGGGGAGGACAAAGGTTTCTTTATCATTGAGGACTTTAAGCCAAGGTTCGTTAAGCTTAATGTAAGACCGTTCTATGATATCGTGATAAAAGGCGATGAGAAAACCGTTAGAGGGGAATTAAAAAAGCTCTCACCCAAGATCCCCCGTGGGGTCTTTTTGCGGATAAGCCTCGAATGGGAGCGTCCATTTGATGTGGCCTTTCTGCACGAGGTCTTCAATGTCAGATACCTCCACATAAGAACCAAGTTCGGGAGGAGAAAACTGGTGGGAGGCATGGGAAAGAGAGTGGAGGACTTCTTCACCCCTCTTGAGAGAAAGATAATAACCCTTGCTGGAGAAAAGGATTTTGATGATTTCGAAGAGGTTATTAGGCTGATTCTTGAAAATGAAATGCCACAGGAATCCGAAGAATCAACTCACAAAGCCAAAACAGAAACCAGCGAGAAATTACATAAAGAAGAAAAATTACAAGATGAAAAGAGAAAAGAAAAGCCAAAAAAGATGGATTTAACACTATGGCTTTCTAAGAGGTGAGATTATGAAAATTGAGAAAGTTCTCATCAGAGACTTCCGCTCCCATGAATACACAAAAGTGGGCTTCACTGAAGGGATAAACCTTCTCATAGGACAAAATGGAAGCGGCAAGAGTTCCCTCCTTGATGCAATCCTCATAGGACTCTACTGGCCTACAAAACCCAAGGATCTGAAAAAAGACAGCTTTCTACGTGTTGGTGGAAAGAGCAGCGAGATCACAATTTTCTTTGAGAGAAATGGTGTGAAATACCAAATCCACCGCAACATAACGAGGGGTCTGGCTCATGTAAAATACTTTGAAAATGGCAAATGGAATACTCTTGAGGTAAACCAGAAGAAAGTTAGGGACTGGATGGAGAAGATAATCCCCTACGATGTTTTTGTTAATGCTATTTACATAAGACAAGGTGAGATAGATGCAATTCTTGAGAGCGATGAGAGCAGAGAAAAGATAGTAAGAAAGGTTCTCGGGCTGGATAAATATGAAAATGCATATAAAAACCTTCTTGAAATCCGTAAAGCCATTGAGAGCCAGATAAAAGGTATCGAAGCATACTTAGAATCAATGAAGAACATAGATGAAATGATAAACGAAACTGAAAAAGACCTCAGGGATACAATCAAAGCCCTCAACAACATTTCTCCAAAAATTCCGAGGCTGAGAAAAGAAGTGACCGGGATTGAAGAAGAGCTACAAAAACTGAATAGTTTAGCAGAGGAAATCAGCAAACTCACGTCCCATGAGAAAGAAAAGGAGGGCACGCTGAAAGAAATTCAGGCAAGGATAAACGGTCTGATATCTTCATTGGATGAGAGGAAGAAAAGACTTGGAGAGCTGGAGCACAAAGAGAAGGAGCTCAAAAAGATAAAACCTCAAGCAGAGGACTATATCCGGCTGGCCAGCTTTTACGACAGATTTAGGGAAAAGAAAGAAAAGTCTGAAAGGATTATCCGAGGGTATGAAGGGCAGATTCAGGGCCTTGAGGAGCGTATAAATGAGTTGGAAGGAAAGGAGAAAGAAATTGAGAAGCTGAATAAAGAAATCCAAAAAATTGAGAGAGAGCTTGAAAAGCTGAAGAGGGCTGCAGAAGAATACAACGAAGCTTTAAGAATCCAGAACAGTCTCAAACTACTGGAAGAGAGAAGTAAAATGGATGAAGAAGAAATTGAAAAACTGGAAGAGGAAATTGAAAGAGCCAAAGAGCAAAGGGAGAAGATCCTCAAAGAAATTAACAGAATAAATGAAAAAAGGGGAGAACTCAGAAACTCCATGAGAGAGAAAAATAAGGCAATTCTTGAGCTTAAAAAAGCAAGAGGAAAGTGCCCAGTGTGTGGAGCAAAGCTCACGGAGAAGCATAGGAAAAAATTGCTCAGTGAATACGGCATTGAACTGAAGAAATACGAGGAGGAACTTAAAAATCTTGACAGAAATGAGAAAGAGCTGAGACGAGAACTTTTTGAAGTTGAAAAAATCCTAAAGAGGGAAAAGGAACTGATAAAGGAGAAAGAGTTACTGAACCAGAAAAAGGAACTCAGAGAAAAGCTTAATAAATTGAATATTAAGGAGCTTGAGAAAAAAGCTCGAAAATACGAAGACCTTTCCCAGCAGAGAGGAAGGCTTCTGGGAGAAATCGAAAAGCTCAAGGAAGAGGTTCGAAGAAAGGCCACATTTGAAAAGAAAAAGGAATATCTGCAAAAAAAGATTAAAGCATTGAAAGAAGAACTTAAATCTTACGAAAAAGAACTCAAAAAGCTGGGATTTGAGGAGATAGAAGAACTCAAGGCAAAGGTTGAAGAACTCAAACCGATCTATGAAGAGTATCTTAAACTTCTGCCATCTGTGGAAAAGATTCCCGAGGAAAGGAAAAAGCTGAAAGACGAGAAAATCAGACTAAAGAGGCTGCAGGACGAACAAAAACGTATATCCCGGGAGCTTGGAGATATAAAGAAGAAGCTTGAGCTGAGCAGAGGAGAATACAATAGGGAAAAGCACGAATCTTTGAGAAAAATCCATATAAAGAAGAGAGAAGAGCTTGTGAGGATGGAAGAAGAGCAGAAACATCTCGAAGAGAAGAAAAAGGAGCTTATGAAACGCATTGAGGAGCTCAAGAAAGAGAAAGACAACATAAAACTCAGGAAGAAAGAGCTTGAAAATCTAAAAAAGGCAAGGGAGAAAGTTCAGGAGCTCAGGGAGAAGGTCAGGCAGTATAAAAACATCCTAAAGGAAGATTCCCTCGCCAGAGTTGGGGAATATGCAAGCGAGATTTTTGAAGAGCTCAGCGAGGAAAAATATTCTGGAATAACCGTGAAAGCTCTGGAGAACAAGGTCGTTCTGGGTGTCGTTTATAATGGTGAGGAGAGGGAGCTCTCTTTCCTAAGCGGAGGTGAGAGGATAGCCCTTGGACTGGCGTTTAGACTTGCCCTCTCCATGTATCTTGCAGGAGAAATACCTCTCCTCATAATGGATGAGCCCACCCCATATCTTGATGAGGAAAGAAGGCGGAGGCTCGTGAATATCATGGAACGCTATCTGAGGAAAATCCCCCAAGTCATTATAGTATCACACGATGAGGAGCTTAAAGATGCCGCTGACAGGGTTGTTCGGGTCAGGCTTGAAAATGGCATTTCGAGGATTGAAGAAGTTGAGTTGGAGGCAGAAGCATGTACAGGCTAATATCAAAAGCTCAGGCTGACAGGATTGGAAAACTGCTACAGAGGGAGCTTAAAGAGGCGGAGAAAGTCCTCGAAGGACGGATAGAGTGGAGAGCACTCCCAAATAGAAAACCGAGTAAGGTTTATGCTATCGACGGAAGTCAAGGGAAACAGAGGCTCAGCGGGACGATACTCTACACGGTCTCATCCTTTGCCTTCGGAAACGGGCCGAGTGCGAGGATGATATACACAAATGCAATGCTCTACAATCAGGGTATCTCCGACCAGATTATAAGACTTCAAATGGAGACCCTTGAAAACAAGATAGGAGCTCTGGTCGGGGACGAGCACATGATTCTTATGGATGGAACCCTGACAGGTTCTCTGACGAGACCCCCAGTATATCCAGAAAGCGTTAGGGGAATAACAACCATAACAGAGACCCTTGGTGATGACAAGCTTGAAGAACTCGTCGATGATTTTATCAAGAGACTGAAGGAAAACTATGCTGAGCTTTCCCTGCAGCTTGAGAGGAAGAGAGAGTTAAGGGAGGGAGTTATTCTCGCCGATGAAGTCTTAGACGAGTATGAGGAATATTACAGAGCCATGGAAGGAAAACCCGTAACCAACTATGATGGGGTTCTCAAGAGACTCCGGGAGGTTATAAAAGGCGAAAATCCACAGATGGCACTGATGGAGATAGCTGAGAGGCTTGAAAGATATGGAGAGGAGAAAGAGCTCTCCATTGAGGATGCAAGAAACTCAATCCACGTAGTCCTTGGCTACATTGAATACCTATACTCCCTTGAGAAGTTGCTTAAAAAGGACCTGATATACATAGCCAAAAGCTTTTACAACAGAAAAATTACGTCAAAACTCGGCATCACTTCCGTCGATGTCCCATTCCTCGATGCATACCTCCGGAAGACCTTTGGAGAGGAAAAATCAGGTTACTATATCATAACGCAGGGAGGCAAAGCCATAAGCCACAGAATGCCTAAGACGCTCAGAAAGCACTTTCCACTCGTAGATAGATACATAGCTGAAGGAGTTTCAATGGCATACATAAGAACTATGAAAGGAGGGGTAATATACCTCCTGCAGTCAAACAGGAAGATTGATGATGAATTGCTGGCAAGGTTGCTGTGGCATGAGAGCAATGGCTACATACGCCCTCTCCAGAGAGCACATGAAGGTGTAAAGATAGAGCAGAAGCTGTTTAACGCCGAACTCGAAGCACTTTTAAACCACCTGAAGAGGAAGAACCCGGAACTCAGGGTATTTCTGAAATATGGAAGGTCTCCTCTCGAATGAGGGAAAAGTTTAAACGATGGACAAATAATCCAAAAACCATGAAACGAGTACTGCTGACGGTGGCGGTGCTTTCAGGCATCAGCATACTCCTTGGACTTTATATCGGCTCTGTTAGCCTTTCCTTTGGTCAGATAACTGAAAGTGTGGGCCTTGGCATTAAATCCTCCTTAGGAATTGCGGAAAAGCCTTCAAACGTGTATTTCACAATAATATGGGAAATACGGCTCCCGAGAGTTCTTCTGGCATATCTGGTCGGTCTCAGTTTGGCATCCGCCGGGGTTGCGTCACAGGCACTCTTCAAAAACCCCTTGGCTGATCCATACATCCTCGGAATAAGTGGAGGTGCCGCTGTCGGAGTTGCTCTTGCAGCCCTTTACTTCCCAAAATACGTTGAGAGCTCAGCTCTTCTCTTTTCTCTCTTCGCTGTATTCCTCGTCTACAACGTCTCCAAAGTCGACGGGCATATCCCAGTTGACACCCTTCTCTTAGCAGGAATAGCCTTCGGATTTTTAGCGACTGCCGCAACTTCATATCTGATATACATAAACCCCAACAACACCCATGCAACATGGCTCTGGCTGATGGGAAGCTTCAACGGTGCAACTTGGGGCAAGGTGGGGAGGGTTTTCATATCGTCCCTCTTAGGATTCGTATTCCTCATGTGGAGATGGAAGGAACTGAACCTCCTTCTCTTCGGCGAGGAGAGCATCGCCCTCGGACTTGATCTTGACTTATACCGGAAGCTCATAGTTTTTGTCATAGCCATGATGACAGCTTTAGCCGTCTCAACATCCGGAATAATAGGATTCATAGGGCTTGTTAGTCCCCATATTATGAGAATGCTGGTGGGACCTAATCACAAAAGACTACTGCCGGCAGCGGCACTCTTCGGAGGCTTTCTGACAGTTTTTGCGGATTTAATAGCGAGGACCATAAACAGGCCACAGGACATACCTGTGGGGATAATAACCGCCCTCATCGGAGCTCCTTTCTTCCTCTACCTACTTATGAAGCATAAGAGGGGGGAGCTTTCGTCATGAAGGTTGCCGTTTTAGTCAGCTCAGTGTTTCTCCGTAATCTCCCAAATGAAGCACAAAAGGAGGGAATCCCATCATGAAGCTTGATGCAAAGATCTCCTTCTCATACAGCAGGCAGGAGGTTCTCAGGGATGTGGAGGTAGTTGCAGAGAAAGGAGAACTGTTGGCTGTTATAGGACCAAATGGGGCCGGAAAGTCAACCCTGCTCAAATGTATGGTAGGCATTCTAAAACCTGAGGGATACGTTAGACTTAACGGAAAAGACCTCCTGAGGATGAAACCGGGCGAAAGGGCGAAAAGAATAACATACGTTCCCCAGACCTCGCTGCCAGAATTTGCCTTCACAATAGAAGAGTTCGTTGAGATGGGGACATACAAGACCCGTGGAGATGTGGAGAGCTCTCTGAAGAAAGTGGGGTTATGGGAGAGAAGAAGAGAACCCGTAACAAACCTCAGCGGTGGCGAATATCAGCTGGTCTTGATAGCGAGGGCTTTGGCCCAGGGAAGCGATGTTATTCTGCTCGATGAACCCACAAGCCACCTCGACATAAACCATGCACTGAGAATAATGGAGCTTCTGAAAGAGCTGAAGGGGAGCAAAATTATAATAGCCGTCCTCCATGATCTAAATCTGGCCTTAAGATATTCAGATAGAATGATACTGCTCTATAAAGGACAGAAAAAATGGGAGGGGGAACCTGAAGAGCTAACTCCCTCTATTCTGGAAGAGGTTTATGGAGTTAGGGCAAAGATTCTGGAGGTCAATGGAGAGCTAACATTAATAGCATCCATTTAGCAAAGGTTTAAAACTCAGAAGAGCAATTGAGGTTTAGACAGGAAGAGGTGAGAGAGATGAACATGGAGAAGAAGACCGGAACAACAACCGTGGGTATAAAAGTCAAAGACGGCGTCGTTTTAGCCGCTGATACTCAGGCTTCACTTGATCATATGGTAGAAACTCTCAACATAAGGAAAATCCTCCCGATAACAGACAGAATAGCCATAACTACTGCCGGAAGCGTGGGTGATGTGCAGATGCTGGCAAGACTCCTTGAGGCAGAGGCACGTTATTATCAGTTCAGCTGGGGGAAGGCGCTAACAACCAGAGCTATGGCAAACCTTCTGAGCAACATCCTCAATGAGAACAAATGGTTCCCATATCTCGTCCAGATAATAATCGGCGGTTATGTGGATGAGCCAGAGCTGGCAAATCTTGACCCTCTGGGAGGTTTGGTTTTTGACAAATACACAGCTACAGGTTCAGGTAGCCCATTTGCAATTGCAATACTGGAAGATAACTATAAGGAGGAAATGAGCATACAAGAGGCCAGAAAACTCGCACTCAGAGCAGTCAGAACAGCCGGAAAGAGGGACGTCTATACCGGAGAAAGAAAAGTCCAGATCATGACCATAACAAAAGATGGCATGAAAGAGGAGTTTGTTGAGTTTAATGAGTGAACCAAAGCCCTTTTAACCCTCTGTTCCAACCTTTTTGTGGGGGAATCATGAAGAAACTTCTTGTGCTTGCCTTAGTTCTGCTGGTGATCCTTTCTCTTTACAGCCCAGCTCAGGTTACTCCAAATGATACTGTCTTAAGGGAAGTCCAGAGTATAATCAAGGAAGACCAACTGATTAGAAACCTCAGCTTTAAACAGCAGCCTCAGATAGTGATAATAACAAGATATCAAGCGCTTCAGATGTGGAAGGCCTCAAATCCCAATTTGGAGGCTATAAAAATGAAGGAAGCAATTTACAAAATGACTCTCCTGTTGCCAGAAAACTACAGCCTGATAAAAACTAAAAAAGAACAAGCTGCAGGATGGATAGCGGCAACGATCGGGGATAGGATATACATCATAAGGGAAAACTTCCTTGGAAGTCCAGCTATTGCGGAGAGAACAATTGCCCATGAGCTCGTTCATGTTCTTCAGAAGCAATGGTTCAACGCACCCTACGAGGGTTCAACCCTTGACCAGACACTCGCAATAAGAGCTTTAGTTGAGGGAGACGCTGATCTCGTGGCAGACCTCTTCTGCGAAAAGAGGGGAATTCCAATATACAAAATAAGGAACCTCTACACGAGAGACCCAATAATAGACATGGGCATATTCCCCTACGTCTTTGGTGATCCCTTCGTGAGGTACCTCTATAAAAAAGGAGGTTGGTCCCTTGTCAACAGAGCATATAGAGATTTACCGGACTCAGCCATTGAAATAATGGAGCCTGATCTTTATCTACAAGGATTCAAACCTGCAAACGTCACTCTGAACATGCCTCCAGAATATGCGATACTCCACGAAGACAGAATGGGGGCATTTTATGTGTATCTACTGTTCTGGAGCCACAGCTATGACAATCAAACAGCCATGAAAGTCTCCACCTCTTGGAGAGGGGATAAGCTGATTTTAGCCAGAAATGCCACCTACGAGCTTCTTCTATGGAAGGTCGTCTTTTCAGATAAAAATGCTGCCAGAAAGTTTTATGAACTCCTGCTTAATCTTTCCAAGGAAAGCAGATATGCCAAGATAAGTATATCCTTCAGGGGTAATTATGTTCTCCTGAAAGCTATAAGGAGGATTTGAGCTTGTTGGAACTTTCAGCATTTAAAGAAGAGGGTAAAAAGGATAAACCCGAGTTCTTCCCATTAAACCAAATCCTCCAGAAAGGGGGAGGTCAGAATGCTTAGATGTCCAATCTGTGGAAGGGAATATGTAGATGATAAAAAGATGAGATGTGAGTGTGGTGAACCACTTGAGTTTGAGCTTTTCAAAGGAGAACCATACATAGGAAAAAGTGTGTGGGAGAGGTTCCACGATTTCTTTCCGGTTAAACCGGATTTAAGCCTAAGTTTGGGTGAAGGGGACACACCTCTCGTAAGAGGCAGAAAGCTCGGGATGAGAATCTACTTCAAAAATGAGACAGTTAATCCCACATGGAGCTTCAAAGATAGAGGGACTTTCCTTGGAATTTTGGCGGCCTTAAAATTTGGTTACAAGAAGGTTGGAACTGTCTCAACCGGCAACATGGCAGCGAGTGTTGCTGCCTATGCCGCAAGGGCTGGATTGAAAGCTTATATTCTCGTTTCATCGAATATAGCTCCTGAAAAGATCAGCCAGATAATGGCATACAATCCAGAGATAATACGTGTGGAAGGACCATATGATGAACTCTACTATAGGAGCCTTGAAATTGGAGAAAGTGCAGGTATATACTTTATAAACTCAGATAATCCCTTTAGGATTGAAGGCTACAAGACGATAAGCTTTGAAATAGCAGAGGAGCTAACTCCAGATTACATCCTCATTCCAACAAGCTCTGGAGGGCTGATAAGAGGAATAATTAAAGGCTTTCTTGAGCTCAGGAATAGCGGGCTTATTGAAGAGCTCCCGACATTCATCGCAGTTCAGGCCGAAGGCTGTTCCCCGATACACAGGGCTTTCGTTGAAGGAAGAGGTAAAATAGAACGTTTTGAAAGCCCGCATACGATAGCCCATGCCATTGAAAACCCCTATCCACCAAGCGGAAACGCTGCTATAAAGCTGCTGAGGGAGCTTGATGGATTCATAACCATCGTAAATGACAGAGAAATATTGGAGGCTCAGAGAGAGCTTGCTCAGGAGGGACTTTTCGTCCAGCCTGCGAGCGCCACAGGAGTGGCCGCTTTGAGAAAGCTCGACCTGCCGGAGGGAGCGAAGGTCGTTTCCATTCTGACAGGTTCAGGTTTGAAAACCCTGAAGGCGGGGACGGCGGGAGAGATAAAGGAGTGTCATCTTGAGGAGCTTGAAAAATGCATGAGGTGATAGAAACGCTGGTAGGAATAGGGCTGATGCCCCACGGGAACCCGGTTTTGGATCCTCCGAATGAGGAAACGATGAGGCTCGCCAGAGTTCTGAAGAGAATCGGCGAGGAGTTCAAGGGCATCGATTCCTACGTCCTGATAAGCCCGCACAACACGAGGATGAGTGACCACCTCGGTGTTGTTATGGCGGAACACCTGGTTTCGTGGCTCGGCTTCGAGGG
>CAZAPD010000040.1:0-6725 GCA_964487115.1 uncultured Thermococci archaeon
AAAGGCCCCAGCTTGTCAATCATCTCCAGAACCAAAGCCCCAGCAAAGATTCCATCGGGGGTTAGGTTCCATTGGGGCATTATCCAAGTGCCGCTTGGCTCTCCCCCAAAGATGGCATTCTCTCTCATGATCCCCTCCGCAACGGCAACATCCCCAACTTTAACTCTAACAATCTCGCCCCCCAATGGTCTAATGTAATCGTCCAAAGCAAAGCCCGCATCGACCGTCGTTATGATCTTTCCTTTTCCAAACTTCATCAGCATGTAGCCGCTTATCAGGGAGAGCATAACTTCGTACTCAACAAAGCGGCCCTCATCATCAACGACTCCAATTCTATCCGCGTCACCATCGTGGGCAATTCCGACATCGGCTTTCATAACCTTCACAGTTTTTGCCAACCCCTCAAGGCTCTTGGCATTTGGCTCCAGTTCGCGAACAAAATATCCGCTTGGATGGGCGTTTAGGCTTATCACCTTATTTCCGAGTCTTCTTTGAAGGTAAGGGCTTACAATAGAGCCTGCACCGTTGCCCGCATCCAGGACAACCGTGTAAGAATCGTCGAGATTAACAACTTCCAAGGCTTTTCTGATGTATTCCTCCTTTGGGTCAGCAAAGCTGAGCTTTCCAATTTCGTTCCAAGCGACTTTCTTGAAGCTCCCGCTCTCCAGAATGTGCTCAAGCTCATTTTCCATCTCATTCGTGTATGCCATTCCATTCCTCTGCCAGACCTTTATTCCATTGTAATGAGGAGGATTGTGTGAGGCTGTAATTGTAACTCCGGCATCCGCTTCATAGAGCTTAATCGCAAAACCCGTCAGCGGGGTAGGAGAAAGCCCTATGTCGATAACATTAATGCCAGCACTTAAAAGTCCGCTTATGAGAGCACTCTTGAGCATCTCACCGCTCGTCCTTGTATCCATTCCGACGACGACTTTTCCCTCGCCGAGGTAGGCCCCCAAAGCTTTTCCGACCTTTAAAGCCAGCTCAGGAGTGAGCTTCTCATTGACAACCTCCCTTATTCCGCTCGTACCAAAATACTTGCCCATTTCTCCGCCTCCATTGCTACTAAACACTTATCTACTACTTGTGAATATAATTTTTTGGGTGATTGTCATGGATGAGGAAACCATATATCCAAAGGCAAGTACGATTTTTGTCATTCTTGTTTTAGCTGTGCTGGTCTTTGCAGGTCTTTACTTCGATGTGAAGCTAACGCTCATTGCCCTGCCTCTTTTGGTGTTCTTGGTGGTTCTTTTCCTTGGCTGGAGCAACAACCAAAAGCTTAACAAAGGTGAGATGCGGCGTGCTATAACAGCGGCTCTGGTTTCAACGTTCATAGTAATCGTATTGGGCAATCAGTATCTTTCAATTTCTTCTGAGCTTAGAAACTACTTTTTAGGGGTCCTATCCACCATAGTGGGCTTTTATTTTGGCTACAGAGGGAGAGAAACTGAGGAAGAAAAGATGGAGAGGGTTATCGAGAGTTTACGTGGTGGCAGAGAAGGAGAAGAACAAAATAATGAAACAGGCACTACAAACCCTTCCTGAGCTCCTCAGCAAGCTCCACCAGATGCTTAGCCCTCTCCACATCGATGTCATTTTTTGTTTTTCCCTCCTTCTTAATCCATGTTCCCACTATAAAGCCGTCTGCATACTTCCAGAGTTTTGGCAGATTGTCGTAACTTGTGCCTGAACCAACCAAAACCGGGACGTTTGAGAGCTCTTTAGCTTTTTTGAGCTTTTCTAAGTCAACTTCGCCGCCTGTTCTCTTTCCGCTTATAATTACAGCATCAGCTAAACCCCTCTCGATTGTGTCGTTCAAGGCTTCCTCAAAGTCTCCAAAGTGATACGCATGCTTAACGTGCACATCGGCAAAAACCTTGATTTTGCTCGGTAAGGCTTTTCTAAGCTTTGCCAGCTCATGGGCAATTCCTTCAATGATGCCCTGATCGGTGTATGCCACTCCACTGAGAACGTTCACCCTTATGAAGTCTGCCTTTACAGCATATGCTATTGAATAAGCCGCTATCCCATCATTTCTTAAAACGTTAATGCCGAGCGGAAGCGAAATTTCCTCACGAATTGCCTTCGCTATAACGCTCATCGCTGCTACCGTTATTTTTTCAACCGTCTTTGGAAACGGCACATCATTGAAGTTCTCAACCATTACCGCATCAAAGCCTGTTTTTTCTAACTTTTTAGCTTCGCTTACTGCATGGTCTATGACCTCATCAAAGTTCTTTTCGTAAAGATAAGAGCCCGGCAAAGGTTTGAGGTGAACCATACCTATGAGGAGCTTTCTTTCAAAGTTCATTGAACCACCTAGATAAAATGTTGCAGGAGGATATAATAAAATTGTGGGGATAAAATTAAAAATACAGGAAGGTGTGCTACTTCCTTGTGAGTTTATAGATCCTCACCAGAACGGTATATTTATTGTATCCACTTCCAGGACTGAACTTAACATCAACTTTAAAAGGAACCTTGGAAGTGTAAATGAAGTCTGATCTGACAGCTATGAGAGGTTCATAGAGAACTCCACCGGATTCATCGAGAATCCGTACATTGTCCACACTTCCACTTGTATCAATCTTGACCCGGTAAGTGCCGGCGGGTATTAGGGAGGAGGTGTAATATGCAGTCCCCTGAAATGCTTTCTCATCGCTGATCAGCAACTCCTGATTGTATGTTAAAAGCTCAAGCCGGTAGTGTAAGTACCATATCCCAACAGCAAGCAAAAGTAATATCATCAGAAGCTTGGAAATTTTTCGCATCTTATCTCCTCCTCAAGACTAATAAGAGGATGCTTAATGCAACTATTGTTCCCGGCCCGCAGATCCCTTTGGCAGTTTCCTTAGCTTTTTCTGTTGTACTTGTTGTCATTTCCTTGGAGGTTTTTGTTATATTCTCTGTTTCTGATATTGATGTACTGGTCTGAGTTTGTGTTGAAGTGTTCGTCAAGGTGCCTGTAGCGTGTGGCTTAATTTTTGGTCCCTCAACTTTGATTAGCCAAAGGTCACGGGTGTTGCTGAAGGAATTGCTTGAGAGAAGGAGCAAATATCCATCACTGACTCTTTCCATGTCCACGGCTAGGTCTTGTTTTGACATATCTATACCAAAGGAGTACTCTTTGATCCCGTTATCATTGAATTTGAAGAAATATGCCTTCTCATCCTTTCCTGCTCTGTCAAAGAGCACAAAGCCAGTATCTGCTTTTAAAACTCTTACAGGTTCATCGTCCTCAACTTTTCCAGTAACCTTTTCCCATATCAAATTGCCGGTTAAATCAAGCTTGGCGATATATAGATCGCTACCTCCAAAGAAAGTGTTGTAGACATAGCCTGATAATACAATGTAACCATCATCTGAAACATCTGCTGTAAATCCTTTTGCATAGTCTACCTTTCCATTGCTGTTTCTTCCGAGATATCTAACCCACTCATATTTTCCCTTTGTATTTGTTTTTATTACAAATATCCTCGATGTACCGAGTTTCTCTGTTCCGGCAGTGTCCCCTACGATTATATATCCTTCTTTAGTTTCCTTAACTTGACGGGGCATTATATCTGGACTCATTCCAAGCTTTTCAACATTAATGTAGCTCTCCCATAAAGGATTGCCATTTTTGTCCACGTTTATCAGAAACAATTCCCTGTAAAGTCCTCTGCTTCCACCCCAGGTTCCATTGGTAGATCCCAGAAGGACATAACCCTCTTGGACTTTTACAACCTCTCGTCCCCTCTGGAAACTCCCATACTCTGCATAGTTTTTGCTCCATATTACATTCCCTTTTAGATCAGTTTTTATGAGAGTGGCT
The DNA here is from genome assembly GCA_964487115.1 of uncultured Thermococci archaeon. Classification (GTDB taxonomy): domain Archaea; phylum Methanobacteriota_B; class Thermococci; order Thermococcales; family Thermococcaceae; genus Thermococcus. Next base: position 3,818 of record CAZAPD010000040.1, read on the forward strand.
TTCCCATTCATGGTTCCAAAGATTAGATAACCATCACTTTCGGTAGTAAGTGAAGGAAAAACCCCATTTATCTCAGAGTATTTCTTATACCATAGAAGATTGCCATTTTCGTCAGTTCTTACAAGTATCGGGTGGCTCGGATTATCATCCGATGCGGCTAAGATCACATAGCCATCCTTTACTTCCTTGATGTCCTCTTCCCACATGTTCTCTCCAATTGAAACTGTTCTGTTGAGCATTATTTCGGGGAGTTTGGGAGGATATTTCTTAAAACCAAATTTAACAAGATAACCCTCGGCAAGGGCACCTAATTCTTTATTTGGCTTCTCTTTGAATGAGTCTTCTGTAACCGGGACGTCATAGGCTTGAGTGTATCCGCCGATGTAGGCTTCCCCATTCTCCACGGCTACTTCTGAAGCCCATCCATCTCCATGACCTCCTACCAATGTGCAGTATAGAATTTGGCCGGTTGGGCCAAGTTTTGCAAAAAAGATGTTCTGAACTGGAGCTGCTGCTTTCTGCATGAGTGCATCCGATGTTGTAAGATTGGAGCCGTTAACGTCTTTTGTTACCCCTGTTATGTATGCTTCTTCATCTTCGACTCGGATTGAGTTAACTGAGCCCTCTCTCATAAAGTATGTTGAATAAACCAGAGTGCTCAGTGCAGGTGTCATTTTGAACACGATGCCATAGCTGGCCCCATCACCTTCAGGCTTTGTCATTGCTGGGTTTTTGAGTGGAAAATCGCTGTTTTTCCAGGCCTGTACTCCAACCCCATAGACATAACCCTTTTCATCCACGTACAAATCCTTGAGGTAATCTGCCCCTGTTGAGCCTATAAATGTAGAATAGAGCACATTGAGATTTCCATTGAGCTTTGTTATTGCTATATCGCTGTTTCCTGCGTTGGGACTACATTTCTGGTCTTTAACTCCACATATTGTATCAAAAGCACCTGCTGTAACATAGTAGTTTGGATCTGTTGTGAACCCGCCCACATAGAAACTTTTGTCTGCAGGAGCTATCTGCATCTCATAAAGAGGCCAGTATGTTGAGAATAAAAGGTTGCCATTTGTATCGAGCTTTGCTATGAACGATCTCCTGAAAAATGCGATCTTCTTCATATCATTGAATCCAAACCTCGCATTTTTCAGGGGGATGTGCTTTAAATTTTCGTTCTCTCCCCAGGAATGTTCTGTATATCCGGTTATGTACACATTGCCCATAGCATCGATTTCCATATCCACCGGCTGTTCGGGATATTCTCCTCCAAAATATGTTGAGAATATTATGTTACCTTTTGGAGAAAATTTTGCAATGAATAAGTCTGTTGAACCTATCAACTGATTTTGAAAGGCATTTCTCATGGGTAAGTCGTTTGAAGAAGTCTTTCCGAATATGTATATGTTGCCCTCCTTATCCACTCTAATCTTTGTTACTTCGTCATTTCCACTTCCACCAAAGAAGTGTATGTATTCAACATCCCTTCCGCTTTTTGTAAACTTTGCATAGTACACATCAAGGTTGTTAACTTCTCTAGCGTGGTCTCCTGTGATATATACACTACCTTCCTGCACGTCAAGGCTAACTATGGTGTCATAAGAATCCTTCCATCCAAAATATGTACCATAGACCAATCTATATTCTTCACTTTGGGCCAATACTCTTCCTGTAAAATTAAAGCCTGCTATCAAAAATGCCAAAATCCAGAGTGCCAGCAAAACCTTCCACTTCATATCCAACACCCCATGTATCTATATTTTATAAAATCCTCTCTCGCAGAAAAGGAAAGCGAGATGGGATTTACATTTGACATATTACATTGTTATTTTTTGATTATATACTGACGTTTTTTGTTAATATACTTTTGGTTTATGGAGGAATACCCTCCTAAGAGTTATGTAATAAAGTGATTTGACAAGAAGAATAGCTTTTTCCGAGGCTAATAAATCTTCATGGAGACTCAGGATTTAAAAAACGCACACCACGAAATAGACTGAGGAACTCCCATCCTTTGTGGCAGGAAGAGATCCTGCTGGGAGAATATTTGGGGATAGAAGTTGGCTATCCCCATTTATGCCGTGGCTCTTCAAGCAATCTCTTTCCAAGTTATCAGAAGCCGAAAAAGCTGCCTCCTTTTACATTTACTCCAAGATCTTTGAGCTTGTTTCTGAATTCTCTTATGTTTACAGAACCTGTAGAAGCATGAAACTTGTCTTTCTGCCTCCATTTCACTTCTATTTCATCTCGCTTCCCGGTTTCACTGTCGCCACTTTTCAGCTTTATCTCTTTAATCTCCGAAATCGGGATGCTGAAATTATCTGCAGTCTCGTGGAGTATCTTTTCCGGTTCCATTTCGTAGTACTTCTTATAGAGGGTGAATCCAGAGGTTATTCCTCTTAAAAATCCTCCAGCCTCTTTTCTGGCTTCTTTTAACATTTCTTTTGTTATATGAGCGACAATCAGCCTCTTGTCTGTTACCACGAGGTTAACTGATGCACTTTTAAACATCCCTTTTTTGTAAGTTAAATTCGGAACAATATACACAACCTTCTCCATTTTTCCATCTCCTTATATCGCACTCCAAACTTTAGCTGAGTGTTTTGTATCTCAGTACTATTTTGTGATTGCACTCCCCGATTTTTTCATGACTCACCACGACGAAAGCTGTATAAGATCCATCCGAGTTTCTGTTTATGTAGACATGGCCAATCTGAATCTGCATGGAGTCGTCCTTGAGATAGCCTGAGGCAGGTATGTCACTGGAGGCAACATCTTCCAGCTTCTTTACTCCAATATCGGCGTAGTTTCCGAGTATGGCTGGATAATCCACACACCACGGTTCCAACATTATGTCTGGATTTTCTACACTCGTTTTACCACTTGAAAATTTTAGCGCCATCTCATC
>CAZAPD010000041.1:0-10765 GCA_964487115.1 uncultured Thermococci archaeon
AAGGCAATCAAGGAGCTTAGCTTGTCCACTTCATATACAATACCAATTGGGGCAACCCACTTGCCAAAAGTATAAACTAATGGAGTGCTTGAAGAGTAAGCCAACTGGAAGAGCTTGAAAGTGCTAATTAAAGTTAAACCAGTTCCAATTAGAGCGTAAGCTTGAACAATTTTCCTATTCCCCTTGATGAGGATTGAGAATAATGGTAGTGCGAATGCAAAGACGATTGGAATGATTGGAGTTAAGCCGACTACGTTCATCTTTCACCACCTCATTCAAAGATTTTCTCAGCATACTTCTCAAAATCCCCACAAATCTCCCTCTTCGCCTTCTCTGGATCTTCCGTTGTAACGTTAATCCAGTTTACGTACATGTATTTGTCATCCAAGTCAACTACGACAGTTCCTGGCGTATTTGTTATGGAGTTTGCGATGAGCATCTTCGCATAATCTGTCTTCACTTCAATTGGCACTTTAACAATTCCAGGCTCGTACTTTCCGCTGATTATCCTTGCCATGACATCCAAGTGTGCTTTCACTTCAGCAACAAGCATGTACCAGATGAAGTAAATTACAGCCCAAAGCCACCGGACTGGATTTAACGCCTTGGCATCACTCTGAACAAGGTATTTTCCAACAAGCAAGCCAACGCCAATGGCAACAATTAACCCCGTAACTAAATCAAATGGCTTTGTTGAGCCCGTGAAGAGGATGTAGGTGATGAAAGTTAGTATTGCCGTGGGAATTACTCCCCTCATTGCTCGCCACCCCCAAGCATTTTATTCTGAAGCTCTCCAGCGTCAACTGTTCCGTACAAGCGGTAGATTTGGACTATGGCAAATGCAATGAGTACGTTTACAGCCATTCCAATGACGACTGCCGTAATTACCAAAGCTTGGGGCAGAGGATCAACTGCCGTCGCAACGAATTGTTTTAACGCTTCTTTTGAGAGTGAGGGCAATATTGGTGGTGCTACTGGATAAATCAATCTGTAACCCAGCAAAACTACAATCAGATTTGCTGTATCGCCGAAGATTGTCAGTGCAATGAGTTTTTTAACCAAATTAGGCCTCCTCGCAATTCCATAAAGGCTTATCACGATTGTTGCAATCAGGGATAATATGATGACTGCCCAAATGAATGTTATCACATCATTCATGAGCCTCCCTCCTCAAGAACTTCCTGAACACGCTTTCCGGAATTGCTAAGAGCAAGAATACTGCTGTAAACCCAGCGCCAACTGCTAAGAATTCGAAGAAGTTGTAATAAATCAGTGAACCACTTACAAGTTGTCCTCCAATCTCAGCTGGAAAGATTGGCTGGTTCTGCATTATGTAGCCGCCGCTAAGGAGCGGGACTAATGCTACGAGAGCAATTCCTAAGAGACCAATGGAACGGAGGATTAATGCCCTAGTCTTGTCCAAACCATGCTCTTCTAAAGCATACTTGGAGTAAGCTGCTATTATCAGCAGGGGAGCAACTGCCAGTGCCGAACCACCCTGGAAACCACCACCGGGAGTCAAGTGACCATGCAATGCTATTGAAGCCGAAACAGCCAAAATCATGGCTACAATAATTTTTGTCACTGACTTGATTACTAAAGTTAAACCACCACTGAATTCCTCCGTCTTCTGTTTCGCTTCTTTTTCTTGCTTTTTGTTTAATCTGAAGAGCGTTAAGCTCCCAATGATTGCGAGGAAGAATACTGAGGTCTCAAAGAGAGTATCAACACCACGATAATCCCAAAGGATTGAAGTTACAACTTCTGGGCTTTTGGCAGAATAATCACCAAAATAACTGTTCTCCAAGTAGAATTTACCCAATGGCCTAACGTCAGTTTGTGGAGTAAGCTTTGGTGTTATGAGGTAAGCACCGATGAAGATGATTGCCAAAATTAGTGCGAGTGGAAGTAGTTTCCTCATTTAAACCACCTCGTAGCGGGTTGTTTTACTTACTACAAACACAAGCAATGCCGTATAAATTCCCACAGCTATTGCTACATAAGCTAGGACGATGTCTGGCGCCATGAGGATGTAGAATGCAATGGCGTAGGCAATAGCTTGGACTGCTGAAAAACCAATGGCTTTAAGCAAGTCTTTTTCAATGATTGCCAAGTAGGAGAAGATTAATCCAATGATTACTGTGATGAGGAGCATTAGTAAGTGTATTTCAATCATTCTCCCTCACCTCTGCCAAGTGATTCACCTTAGGCTCCCACTTGACGATTTTAGCCTTATGAGCAGCATAAGCCAAAGCATGCGCTCCCGCTGGTGCTGCCAAGAGGACTATAACTCCAGTAACAAAACTGGCTCCCGCAATGGCGTACTTGTTTGGAAGGAAATCAGAGCCTAATGCGAGAAAACCAACACCAAACAATGGTACTACTGCTCCCCCAATGGTACCAACAGTCGCAGCATGCAGTCTAACGTAAAAGTTCGGGAACTTTAATAGTCCGAGAGCGCCAAAAAGATCGCAGATGCCGCCAATGATTATCATGATTGCCCCAATGTAGAAGAGGACTTCGTTCATGCTCCCACCTCCCTGCTGACCAAGTGTTTGGCAATGTAAATGTCTAACAAGTAAGCCCACAATGCCAGTGTTATTGCTGCACTAATAAGAAATGCCGATTTAAAGTAAACTGCAAGGATCGCCATGAATGCAGCAATATCAAAACTCATACAGTCAACTGCTAGGATTATATCAACTATCGTCGGGCCCTTAAAAGCCCTAATTGCATAAATGATGAACGCTAATAAATAAAGCGGAATAACAAACTTCATCAAAAGAAAAAACTGACTCTCAAGGCTCATTCATCTCCCCCTCCATCTGTTTTAACTGTTATGTTCGGAACAAAGTGCCTTGTCTCCTTTGCTTCTCCAAAGAGAATTTCAACTATGTCTCTCTCTGTCTTCTCGTCGAGCTCTTCGATGTAAATTTCTCTCTTCTGCTTCTGCTTTACTAAGCCTCTTGCCATTGCTACAGCATAGATTATTGCTTCTGGCTTAGGAGGACAGCCTGGAATGTAAATTGTCGTGGGAGGCTCAATGCCATACTCCTCCTTGAGAATTTTGTAAAGCTCTTTCACGCCCCCAATTACTGCATAGGTGTCGTACCATATTCCTCCACCGCAAGCACAGGAGCCAATAGCTAAGACTATCTTCGGCTCTGGAACTGCTTTAAATGCTTCAATGACCTTTGGCAAGCACTCCCTTGTGACCGGACCCGTAAAAGCTATCGCATCAGCATGCCTTGGTGAGCCAACGAGCTTAATTCCAAACCTTTCAACGTCTTGCTTGGGAGCGAATATGTTGAGTATTTCAATGTCACAACCATTACAGCTTCCGCTGTTTAAGTGAAAAACCCATAAACTCTTCTCAAACATATCCTCCACCACCTTTTGCAAAGATCAATCTCTCAGAAATTCTCTTAGCCCTACATTCTGGGCACAAGAACATCATCTCCCTCTCCCAAGGCTGAAGTTCCTTCGCTGAGTAAAGCAAATGCCTAAAGGTGTCAAATGGTCTGCCACATTCTTCACAGCGAACCATTTGTAGTTCAACAAACTGGTGAAGGTCTTCCTCGGAGAGAGTTGCCAATTCAAATTCTTTTGTGAGCTTTATTGCTCCAGTGGGACACACATCTTGACAGCGAGCACAGAAGATGCACCTTCCTATGAAGAGATGAACTACTCTAACTCCCCTCTCCAAGTCATCATAAACCTGCAGTGCTTGAGGAGGACAGGCATTTGAGCATGATGTACATCCAATGCATTTTTCTGGGTCGATTACAGGTTTCCCTCTAAAGCCCTCTGGGACTTCAAGCGGGACAAAAGGATACTTCTCTGTCACTCTTCCAATGCTTATAGCCTTGGCAATAAGCTTAAACCTTCCCATTGCTCACAGCCTCCTTAGATAATCATCAAGAGAGCATCTACAAACTTTTTCTCCGTCAACAATAACCATATGGTCTGTACATGAGAAACATGGGTCTATTGAGGCTATTATTATTGGTGCATCTGCTAATTTTTCTCCCATGAGCATTATTGGAACTGCAGGCAAGTTGTTGTAGGTCGGCGCTCTGGGACGCCATCTGTAAACTTTGTTGCCGCCCTCAGTAATTACAAAGTGCACATCTTCTCCTCTTGGAGCTTCAGTTGCTCCAATGCCATGGGCATATTCTGGGAGCTCATAATTCTCGTTTAGAATATCTCCTGGTGGTAGTTGATCTAAAGCTTGCTCAATTATCCAAAAGCTTTCAAATGTCTCTTCATACCTCACTAAGAACCTCGCGAGAACATCTCCATCTTTATAGACGGGCACTTTGAAGTCCAAGTCTCCATAAGCAGCGTATGGGTGGTCTCTCCTTACATCGGTGTCAATACCAGAAGCCCTTGCAACTGGCCCAACTACTCCTATCTCTCTTCCTTCATTCTTTGGTAGAACTCCAATTCCCTCCATCCTGCTTATGAGCTCCTTCATTCCAGCAGCATTGTCAAGAACTTCTTTTGTGTCCTTTTTTGTTCTTTCAAGAATCTCAAGCACTTTTCTCTTCTTTTCCTCATCAATATCTCTCCTCACTCCACCGATGAGATTCATTCCATAGGTTTTCCTATTTCCAGTCAAAAGCTCTGCCAAATCCATAAACGCCTCCCTTATACGCCATGTGTGCATGAATCCAGAGTCAAAGCCGAGTAAATGAAAAGCAACACCAAACCAGAGCAAGTGTGAATGCAGTCTTTCAAGCTCAAGGAGTATAGTCCTTATGTAGAGCGCTCTCTCTGGGACTTCAATCTTAGCGGCATCTTCAACAGCTTGAGCGTAGGCACAGTTGTGGGTGTAGCCGCAAATTCCACAAATCCTCTCAGCTAAGAATGGAATCTGATTTATCGTCATCCTTTCCTCTGCCAGCTTTTCCATTCCTCTGTGAACGTGAAATCCTCTGTAGACTGCTCCAACTATCTCTTCCCCTTTAACATGAAGCTCAAAAACCTCTGGCTCGTGAAGGGTAGGGTGATAGGGCCCTACTGGAACCTCCATGATCCCGGGCTTTTTCTCTCTTTTTCGCTTGAACTCAACTTTTGGAGGCCTTTCATTGTAGTGGAACTCTTTTCTGAGCGGATAAACACCTTCAGGCCAATCATCAGGCAGAATAAGCCTCAAGGGTTCTGGATGTTCATCAAAGAAAATCCCCACCATATCCATTGCTTCTCTTTCAGCCCAATTTGCACCACTTATAACTGGCGTAATTGAAGGAATCTTCAAGTTACTTGCGACTGCTTTGAGGATTATGTATCTCTTTTCAGCCTCACAGTTGAAGATATGATACATTGAAAATCCTACACCCAGTAAGCGTTCATCAACACCAACCCCTGTTGCATAATAACAGCCCGCTTTGAAAAGCAACTCTGCAGTAGTCCTGAGCTTATCATTCGGCACTTGAGCAAGGATTACTTTCTCATCATGCCTGAGAATTTTAGCATCATTTCCTTTCAAAATTTCAATTATCACAGTTACCACCCCACCAAGGCTATGATCCACACAACCAAAGCTATAGCAGAAAGCTTTTTCATCAGCTTGACAGCTTGGTCAATCCTGAATCTTCCATAGTAAGCTTCGAATGTCGAATAAACCACTGAAAGAATTATTATGCCAATGAGATAACCAATGAGTCTTGTTGTGTTCTGAACTGGAAGGATGAAGTTCAAAAGCAAGCTGTAAAGGAGAAGGCGCTTCAGGAACATTGAATACTCAAGTAAACCGAGATGTTTTCCACTGTATTCGATTAGAGGACCCTCAATTATTTCAGGTTCAGCTTCGGCAATATCAAAGGGTAATCTGGCACTTGCAACGTATATCACAATGAAAAGCAAAATTAATGTAAGAGCTGATGAAATCCTCAAAGGCAACGGGAACAGTTGCTCAAAACTCAAGCTTTTGCCTATTACAGCTATCGTACCTATGATGAAAGCCAAGAGCAGTTCTTCACTCATAAAGAGGGAAATCTCTCTGTTTGAGCCTATCTGGGCATAAGGATTTCCTGAGGAAAATGCCCCGATGACAAAGCTCAAAGTTGCCAAGCCAAGAAGATAAACTACGACTATAAAATCCCCAATGAAGTTTATTGAGCTAGGCAGGAGAGTTGGAATTATTAAGTAAGCCGTCAAAACGGCTGTGAAAGTCATGTAAGGAGTAAGCTTGTAAAGGGAGTTAACAGAATCTTGAGGTTCAATTGTAGGTCTCTTGAAAAGCTTTATCAAATCCCACCATGTCTGGAGTATTGGTGGCCCCTGTCTGTTCTGCAAACGTGCTCTGATTTTCCTCTCAAAACCATCTATTACTGGGGCAATAAGCAGAGCGAATGCCAAGTTGACTGCTATGAAAATGATGCTCATAGGCCCACACCCCCTAAAACTGCCACTAAAACCACTATCAGGATCATTGCAAGGGAAAGCATTGAGTCTAAGTCATAGGACAAGACTTCAAACTTGGTTCCAAACATTTTTCCAATCTTCGCAACTTTCTGCACAAATCCCTTACTAGCGTCACCTAAGACATAAACTTCATTGAAAGCCTCTTTAAAGTCTCTATAATAAGCATCAGCGGGCATGCTTATGTTGAGGTCTTCACTTCTCCCAGTCTTCCAAGTTGACATAACGCTGCCTCTCGATGGAATAAGTAGCAAAGCTATTAGTGTTGAAACTAGTAGGAATGCAAAGATTACTATTGGCGAATAGCTGCCTGTTTTCGGCACAACGAGAGAAGGATAAACTACAAGAGAAGCTAACGGAACGCCTATTGAACCCAAGGCTTGGGATATCATTTTTAATGGAATGAAAGGATAGATTCCAAATGCTATACACAGCAAAGCTAAGAGAAGCTGAGGAGCAGACATTAAGACCGGAACTTCCTTTGCATCAATTTCCTTAACTGCGGGTTTTGTAAAGATTGCCGTAAAGTATTTTACGAAAGCTCCAAGAGTCACAGCACTTATGAAAATTGCGATTATTCCAAAGAGTGAAGTTGCTGGAGATGAGAGTGTTGAGATGTAAATCATCCATTTGCTCACAAATCCATTGAGAGGTGGCATACCCGCTATTGCAAGTGATCCTATTAAAGCAGCGAAAGCAGTCGCGGGCATCTTCTTTGCTAAACTCCCCAAATAATTCAAGTCTCTCGTACCAGTTTCATACATTACTGAACCAGCTGTAAGGAAGAGAAGTCCTTTAAAGAGAGCATGATTCATTGTGTGAAAGAGTGCAGCAGCTAGAGCTATACTTCCCAAGAGCTGACTTCCATTCGCAAGGAAGTAAATTCCAGCTCCCATGGGTAAAAGGATGTATCCAATGTTGTCTATACTTGAAAAAGCCAATAAACGCTTTGAATCTTCTTGGAGTAGCGCATACATCATGCTGAAGAAAAGTGTCAGAACCCCAAATACTGCTATTACAATCCCAATTTCTGGTCTCAATGGGAAGAAGCTTATGAAGAATCTGAGCAACATGTATATCGGCAGTTTAATCATAATTCCACTCAGTAAGGCTGAAACGTTGCTCGGAGCCTCTGGGTGAGCATCAGGAAGCCATGAGTGGAATGGCACCATAGCCGCTTTAACTCCAAATCCTATGAGCAATGCGAATGTCAAGGCATAAAGCATGCCTAGATGAGCTGAGAGGTAAGTGGGCAGAATGGTGGCAATTTCGGAGTAGTTAGCGTTGAAGTTCGTAGCTTTAAGAATTATTAACACAACAGCTAAAACAAGAAACTCGGCTCCAGCTTTTGTCATACAGAAATACTTGAATGCCGCCTTTACGGCCTTTTCTTCGCTCTGTTCAAATGCAACTAAGAACTGTGAAAATAGGCTCATGAGCTCCCAGAAGATTATGAACCATAGCAAATCCCAGCATATCAGCACAAGATACATTGTCAGCAGGAAAATTGGATAGTTGAAAGTGTAAACACGCATGTCTTCTTTGTCGAAATACTTTTCCATGTATTTGATGCCGTAAATTGACGCACAAAGGCTAAGGGTTCCTAGTATCAGCAGGAAAAACGCTGAAAGCGAATCAACCCTAAATACAAGCCAGTTAAGAGATGTAAAAAGCGAAGATGAATTAAACAAGTTGTATTTGAGCTCAAGCGTTGTTCTAAACCCTAAGATTCCAACATATATCATTGCCACTGATGCTATTGCTGATAGTGTACTTACTATCTTGAGAACTATTTTTGCCTTTGACAACCCTATCAGTGCCGCTATAATTAATATACCAACGGGTATTAACAACATCTGAGTCTCCATTGCTGTTCACCTGACAGTACTTATAGAAAAAATAAGCATTCAAACAGCAATCCTTAAATAAGCCTTGTGAGCAATGAAATCAATATAATCAATCTCGTATCCCTCAAGAACAAGTTCTCTACCAAGCAAATTCTTGACAATAATTTTCCCCTCCTTAACTTCAAGCAGAGTCACATCTGTCATAACTACCTCCGCCTTTTCGTCTTCAAGGACTATGACTTTCGACTGGCACATTTACAACACCTTTGAACGCTTTTTTATGCCCAATATCTTCTTTGCAAGAGCTTCCACGTCTCTATATACTGAGGAATTCTTTGTAATAAAATCAACACCTTTTCCTTCATTATCAACGAAAATAACAATTTCATCAAAGCTTACAAGATGATAGGGCGTTGAATCTGAGAAGACTTTTGCATAAAGCTGAGAAGCCTTTAGGGAGTTGCGAACTTTATTTATTACAAGAAATATATTTGGTATGTTAAGCTGCTTTCCCATTTCTATGAGCTTCCTTGCTATCATTAGGGACTTTAGGGTTGGCTCTGCTACACATATCATTACATCAAATTTCTCTGCCAGTCCCCGTCCAAATACTTCCGCTCCAGCTTCACTGTCTACGATTACAATATCCTTTTCAGAAAGCAGAACGTGCATCAAAAAAGCCCTTGCAAGAGCTAACGCTGGACATAGGCAACCTTCTTTGCTCTGCTCTATGCTTCCAACGACAACGAGCTTCAAATTTGGTTTTATTGCTATGCCATACTGCTCAGCCAAATCATCAACTTTTGGAGTTAGTGAGAACAGAACCCCCCAGCCTTCACCCGGTCTTGCTCCAGTTCTTTCCTCCGCAAGCTTTTCATTTCGTGAAAGTGGAACAATTTCTAAAGCTTCCTCGAATGGAACTCCCAGACTTTGAGCAAGGTTGGGAACCGAATCTGTGTCCAAAGCCAGTATGTTATACCCTTTGTCGGCTAAGATATGGGCTAATAAAGCTGAAATTGTAGTTTTTCCAACTCCTCCCTTTCCAGCAATAAGTATCTTCATTTTAGTGTGCCTCCCAGTGATTACTATAATTGCTCTATTCAAAATTAAAAACTAAAGAAAGATCAAACAGGCCACTTGAGCTTCTTCCTCTTCTCAATTATTACATTGTATATTGTCTCTGCTGCCTTTATTGGATCTGGTTCGACGTAGAACTTTCCTCCGAGGAGGTCTTCGATATCATCCGTGAGGAGTTTGGTGACTTTCTGGCTTCCGAGAACTGGTGGAACCACGCCTAAGTGAGTGAATACACCGCTTGCAACGAAGTAAGTTCCAATTGATACTGCCTTCTCGCTCATCCATTCTGGAGCAGAGCCAGCGGCAGGTAAATCTGGAATGTCAACTCCCAATGCATCTGCCAGAGCTCCAAGAGCTATGAGAATCCTTGAACAGTCAACACAGCTCCCCATGTGCAGGCATGGTGGAATTCCAAGCGCCTCACATATTACTTTTAGTCCTGGGCCAGCTAATTCAGCAGCCTTTGGTGACATTAAGCCCTCCATCGCTGCTGCAATTCCCCAACAGCCAGTTCCAACAACGAGAATGTCTCTCTTTATGAGCTCCTTGGCTAATGTTACATGACTGTAATTGTGCTTAACCTTTGGATTAGTACATCCAACGATTCCAACGATTCCTTTAATCGTGCCCTCTCTGAGTGCATTGATCAGTGGTTCGAGGGTGCCCCCAAGGGCTTCAACTATTGCTTCAACGCTGAAGCCCGCAACCATCTCCACTTTATGCTTGGGTATGTTGACTATTTCCCTTGGTCTGTTAGGATAGTTTTCGATTGCAATCTTGACTATTTCCCTAGCAATCTCATCGGCCTTCTCTGGTTTGAACTCTATGTGTACCGCTCCGGGTATGTGGCCTTTGGGTTCGGTTGTGATTATCTTGGTGTGATAACAGCCAGCAACATCAATCAATGATGGCATTATGCACTGGTAGTCCACGATTATAGCTTCAACAGCACCTGTTATTATCGCCAGCTCTTGCATCAGGAAGTTTCCAGCTGGAGGAATACCAAGCCTCATTAAAACTTCATTCCCAGTACAGCACATTCCTGCAACACTTACACCCTTGGCTCCATACTTCTCTGCAAGCTTTTGCATCTCTTCACTCATGGCAACTTCAACAATCTTAGTTGAGAGAATCGGATTGTGACCGTGGACAATTATATTCACGTAGTCTTCCTTAAGGACACCAAGATTTGCCTCTGACTTTATGGGTTTTGGCGTTCCAAAGAGAATGTCGCTTAAATAGGTAGCCATCATTGAGCCGCTCCATCCGTCAGCGAGAGAAGTCCTTACGCCGTGAAGGAGAAGTGAAGCCGGGTCTGCATCGACACCCATATGAGTCCTGTGCATGCACTCGCATACTTCCCTGTCAATCGCCCTTGGCATGACTCCAAGTCTCTCCCAGACCTTAATCCTCTT
>CAZAPD010000042.1:0-5414 GCA_964487115.1 uncultured Thermococci archaeon
TTCGAACCCCGGACCTCCCGCTTATCAGGCGGGCGCTCTGACCAGGCTGAGCCACGGGCCCGCTGGTGCCCGGGCCGGGATTTGAACCCGGGTCGCGGGATCGAGAGTCCCGCATGATTGACCGGGCTACACCACCCGGGCGCGTCCAATACCATAAGGCTGGCGTTGATTTAAAAAGTTTTCGGAGGCTAAATAGGGATAAATGACGGTATTAAAATCCGCAACCCTTATATCCATTGTAAGCCTCATAAGTTTCAGGTGTTTAAGATGGAAAAAGCGTATTTTGTTCATCCTCTGGCTGTTGTGGAGGACGGGGCTGAAATTGGAGAAGGAACGAGAATCTGGCATTTTGCCCACGTAAGGAAAGGTGCAAAGATCGGAAAGAACTGCAATATCGGGAAGGATGTCTACATTGATATTGACGTTGAAATCGGCAACAATGTGAAGATCCAGAATGGAGTGAGCGTTTATCATGGCGTTAAGGTTGAGGATGATGTTTTTCTCGGCCCGCACATGACCTTCACAAACGACCTTTATCCCAGAGCTTTCAATCAGGAATGGGAGGTAGTTCCGACGCTTGTAAAAAGAGGTGCGAGCATTGGCGCTCACGCAACAATAGTCTGTGGGGTTACAATAGGGGAGTATGCCATGGTTGGCGCTGGAGCAGTGGTTACCAGAGATGTGCCGCCGTTCGCTCTCGTTTATGGAAATCCAGCCCGCTTGAAAGGTTTTGTCTGCTACTGTGGAAGAAAACTGGAGAAGAAAATAGATGAGGATGATGAGCATGTAATCTTCAAGTGTTCTCACTGTGGTAGAGAGGTTAAAATCAGAAGGGAAGATTATGAACGTTATCTTAGAGAAAAAGATATGTGAGGCGGTGAAAATGAGGAACATACCTATAGCCAAACCTTTGATTGGGGATGAAGAAATAAACGCTGTTGTTGAAGTTTTAAAGAGCGGCATGCTTGCCCATGGAAAAGAGGTAGAAGCTTTTGAAGAGGAATTTGCAGAATATCTCGGAGCAAAACATGGTATTGCCGTGATGAACGGAACTGTGGCTTTGGATGTTGCGTTAAAAGCCCTGAAAATTGGTCCGGGGGATGAGATAATAACAACTCCTTTCACCTTTATAGCATCAGCTAACTGTATTCTCTTCCAGGGTGCAAAACCTGTTTTCGCTGACATTGATCCTAAAACCTTCAATCTTGACCCAAACGAAGTTTTGGAGAAGATAAGTGATAAAACGAAGGCAATAATAGTTGTTCACCTTTATGGTCAGCCCGCAGACATGAAAGCCTTCACAGAGATAGCTGAGGATTACAATCTCTACCTTGTTGAGGACTGTGCTCAGGCTCATGGAGCTGAGTTTGAAGGAAAAAAAGTTGCCAATTTTGGCCACATTGCAGCATTCAGCTTTTATCCTACCAAAAATATAACCATGGGGGAGGGGGGAATGGTGGTAACAAATGATGACGAGCTTGCTAAGAGAGCTAAGCTCATAAGAAGCCATGGGCAGACCAAGAAATATCTCCATGAAGAACTTGGGTATAACTTTAGAACAACAAACATTGCTGGAGCAATAGGTAGAATTCAGCTTAGAAAGCTCGATAAATGGAATTCAATAAGAATCAAAAATGCGGAAATGCTAACAAAGGGCATTGAGAAGATTGAAGGTTTAACTCCCCCCTATGTTGATCCGCGGGTGAAGCATGTATTCCACCAGTACGTCATAAGGGTTGAGGAGGAGTTCCCGCTTTCGAGAGATGAACTTGCTCAGAAGCTCAGAGAGAAGGGAATTGGAACAGGAATTCATTATCCGATGCCTGTTCACTGGCAGCCTCTCTATCAGAAACTTGGTTATCCAAAAGACTGCTGTCCAAACTCTATAGATGCATCGAAGAAGGTTTTGAGCCTGCCGGTGCATCCTGCGGTTAGTGGGGAGGATATCAGCTATATACTTAACTCCTTGGAGGAGCTTTCCTCATGACTTTACTTTTCTGAGGTGAGAGTGATGCTTCGTGTTGGAGTTGTGGGCGTTGGAAGTATGGGATTTCATCATGCCAGAGTCTACAGCGAGCTGGCGAAGGAAGGAAAGGTCGAGCTTGTTGGCGTTGCAGATGCAAATTTTGAGAGGGCTAAAGAGGTGGCGAAAAAGTTTAAGACCCTCCCCTACAGTGATTACAGGGAACTCGCGGAAGAAAATCTGGATGCTGTTAGCATAGCAGTTCCAACATCCCTTCACAAACAGGCCGCTTTGAATTTCATTGAGCGTGGAACAAATGTTCTGGTTGAGAAGCCCATAGCTGAGAGCATTGAAAGTGCTGGGGTTATAATCAGAGCCGCTGAAAAGAATGGTGTTGTTCTGATGGTGGGCCATATAGAACGTTTTAATCCAGCTGTTTTGAAGCTGAAGGAGCTTATAGAAAAGGGAGAGCTCGGAGATATAGTGACAATAAGCGCCAAGCGTGTTGGCCCGATGGCAGCCCGTATAAGGGATGTGGGGATAATAATTGATCTGGGAGTCCATGATATTGATGTAATCAGCTATCTTTTCGGCAGACCTATTGAGGAGGTCTATGCAAGAGCTGGAAATGTGATTCATCCTGCTGGTGTTGAGGATCATGCCCTGATAACGCTTGGTTTCAAAGATGGCAGCGGAATCGTCGAAACAAACTGGCTCACCCCCCATAAAATCAGAACCCTCAATGTTGTGGGGACCGGGGGGATAGCATACCTTGACTATATAGAGCAGAGCCTCAGGCTATACAACGATGAATGGATAAAAGAAGCCAAGATCCGGAAGAGAGAACCTCTGAGGAATGAGCTTGAACACTTCATTGAATGCGTTGAAAGGGGAAAGAGACCGATTGTGGATGGTGAGGCCGGCCTCCATGCGTTGAGAGTCGCCCTCCTTGCTCAGGAGAGCGCAAGAACAGGAAAGGTTCTGGAGGTGAATGAATGAAGCTCCTCGGACTGAGCAGAGATAAGGCTGGCAGAGCCCTCAGAGAGGGAAAAGTAACGATTGCCGTTTATGGCATGGGCAAGATGGGCCTTCCTTTAGCGGCTGTTTTTGCTGATCACGGGGCTAAGGTCATTGGTGTGGACATCAGCGAGAAAGTCGTTGAGATGATAAACAGAGGTGAGAACCACATAAAGGAAGAACCCGGTCTGGATGAGCTCGTTAAGAGGAATGTTGAGGCAGGGAGGCTTAAAGCAACGACTGATGGGATCTGGGCGGCAAAACAGGCAGATGTCATGGTAATTCTGGTTCCAACACTTACCGATGAGCGTGGCAATCTGAAGCTTGGGCCTGTTTATGATGTTGCCGAGAAGATTGCCCAGGGTCTGGAGAAAGGGGATATTGTAATCACGGAAACCACGATGCCACCGGGGACCACCGAAAGTTTAATCCCAATCCTTGAAAATTCTGGACTCAAGCTCGGCGAGTTCGGCTTAGCTCATGCCCCCGAGAGGACAATGACTGGCACAGCCATCAGAGACATAACCGGCCAGTATCCCAAGATCGTGGGAGCCAGTGATGAAAAAACATTAGAAGCGGTTATCGGAATCTATGAGACCATCAACAGAAAAGGAGTCATTCCTATGAGCTCCATCAAAGCTGCCGAAGCTGTGAAGGTTTTTGAGGGAGTTTACAGAGATGTCAACATAGCCCTGGCAAATGAGCTTGCACTATGGTGTGAAGAGCATGGACTGGATGCCCTTGAGGTTTTTCAGGCGGCCAATACTCAACCCTACTGCCACCTTCACATGCCTGGTGCCGGGGTTGGAGGGCACTGCTTTGCAAAGGATGAGTTTGTGTTTCTGGATAAAAACGGGCTCGAACCTCTAACAGTTGCGGAACTCTTTGAGATGATTGAAGGGGATTCAGAGGAAATCGATAGCGTTCTCATAAAACACCCTGCAGGAGAATACCGCATACTGTCCTTTGATACAGTTTCCAGGAAGCCCATCCTCGGGAGAATAATCCTAGCTACAAAGAGAAAGCTTAAATCGGGTGAGAAAGTCCTTGAGATAAAGACCAGAACTGGGAGAAGCATCAGGCTAACCGAGAATCACATAGTGTGGGTTTATGAGAACGGCAGATTCATTGAGAAGCTGGCAAAGGAGCTCAAACCTGGAGACATGATGGCAATACTGACAGAGCTGCCCCAGAAGGAGACTCCTGAGGTTCTTGATGTTGTATCCATCCTCTCCGCGAATCCGGACGGCTACAGGGTGAAGTTTACTGAAATACCAAGAGAGGCCAGAGCCATTCTCCACTCTAAACTTGCCCCCAAATCATATGACTATGTGAGGGACAACTACATACCGCTTGAATACTATGGCGAGTTCCAGAGAGCGCTTCCCGAGCCTAAGGCAGTAGCGAGGGGCAGGGGTCCAAGCTACTCGGAGTTCCCACCGGAAATCAGGATTAATGGAGAATTAATAACCCTTCTGGGATACTACATTTCTGAGGGTTGCATAACCGAAGACAGATCCCTGAGAACAAGATTCTCATTTAACATTAACGAAACCGAGTACATTGAAGAGGTAAAAAGCGCCCTCAGGAAAATTGGCATACGCTACTCTGAGTACACTCAGGACAGCGTCCACCACATCAAGGTGTCATCAAGGGCTTTTGCCGAGCTCCTCATGTTCCTAGGGACAGGCATTAACTCCTACGATGCCAAAGTTCCGGGGTTCATCCTCTACGACAGGAGACTCCAGAGGGCAGTCCTGAGAGGAATCATAAATGGGGATGGCAGCATCTCAATATACGAGGGCAAACACCGGATGAGGAAGAAGGGCAGGGAATACATCACAAACATGATAAGCGCAAGTGTTGAAGTGGCAACCGCCAGCGATAAGCTTGTCCAACAGCTTTTCCTCATGTTCCAGAACCTCGGCATCGTCCCGTCCTATAAGAAAAACGGGAACGTGCACATACTGCGTATCTTTGGCCCGAACAATCTGGAAAAACTCAGAGGAATCGTGAGCGGCGAGAAGGGGAAGAAGCTTGATTACTACCTACACAGTATAAAGAAGCGGGAGAGGAACTCAAGCTTTAAACCTATGGGAAGCTTTGCGCTCGTTGAGGTTAAGGAGGTAAAGCCGGTTAAATACGATGGTTACGTCTATTCCTTTGAGGTTGAGGGAACTAACACCATCGTGACAACCTCCGGCCTCATAGTCCACAACTGCATTCCCGTTTACCCCTGGTTCGTCATCAATTTGGCCAGAAAGACGAATCCACGCTTAACTAGAACTGCTAGAGAGATTAACGACTCCATGCCGCATCACATCGTTGAACTCACAGCAAAGGGCCTCAATGAAGTTGGAAAGCCTTTGAAGGGAAGCAACATTCTCGTGCTGGGCTTAACTTTCAGGGGTGGTGTAAGGGAGTTCATGAAGAG
>CAZAPD010000043.1:0-3657 GCA_964487115.1 uncultured Thermococci archaeon
AAGGCACGAGGCGGGGTAGAGGCCTTCCCTCCACAGGCAATCCGGGTCGTCCCAACCCTTCATCCAAACCTCTTTTCAAAATGTTGAACGAAGCGTTCAAATCCCTGTCCAGCACCAGCCCACACTCCGGGCACGCAAAAATTGTTTGAGGGTGATGGACGAGTAATTATCTTTCCCTTTTCTCCACTTTTATCCCATTAATCTCCATTAGTCTTTTTATTTCCCTCCATAGAGCTTTGAGGACTATTACGTCTGTCTCTGTGGCTGCATTGTCGTATAAAACTTTCAAGTAAAACCTAATGTTCTTGTAAATTTCCTTATTGATTTTGACTTTCAAGTCTTCTTCTGCCTTCTTCTTGCTTTTCCTTGGAGAATTCTTCTCTCTCTCGTCAGGTACTGTTACGCTCATTGGAATGTCTGCTGACAGTTCCTTAACTCCCTCCATCATCCTCACTCCTCGAACTCCAAATCAAAGTCTGATTTCTTTATTCCACCCCAAGTTAAGCCGCTTGCGCTGTCAATACTTGCTATTTTTCTCTTTCCACTCTTGTCATAGATGTCTTGCTTTGTTTTATTGTAGAGTTTTGCATTTGGATTAATCTTTAATGCTAAGTCTGTGGCTTTGGCTACTTGCCTTGCTAAGTTCATGTATGCTGACCTCCAGGCGTCTCTTGAGGCTTTCATCTCTTTCCAGAGCTCTACTTTTAGATGGTCCCGCTCCAATGGGAGAGCTATTTCTTCTCCGATGTAATTAACTTCGAAGGCGCTTGCAAAAATTAAAACGACTTCTTTGCCAAACCAGACTTGTCTCTCATGAACTCTTATAAGCTTTTGTGGGGGTTGTTTACCAAAAATACGGCCGAGTGAGTACCACAAAGAATCAAGCCAGTCCGGAGGCCTTAGCTGGTAGATGATTACATACTCATCAAAGTCTTTGCGCATGGCTATGGGGTAGCCTTTGGGCCTTGGTTCCTTTCCATCAAACCAGATGATTACTTTTTGGTCAAGGTTGTAGATTTGGGCAAGTTTTTCATTCAGCTTTCTCTGCTCTTCTAAGCGTTTGAGAACAGCTTTTTGAACTTCCTCATAGACGCTTCCTCTTTCGTCTTCTTCTAGGGGGATAACCTCAACCTGGTCTAAAGCACCAACTTTAACTTCGACCTTTTGTTTGGGCTTTCTCCTAAATCTATCCAATAATTTCATAACAACACCTCCTACAAGGTTTTTGGAGTGCGATAATCAATGCTAAATGTGAATTCGCACTCTATGGAGAAACGGCCTTTTCCTCTTCTTGCTCTCCTAATTTTAAACAGTTCTTCGAGGGAGCTTGGCTTCCTACCATTATCGAAACGCTCGTCTAAGATTTCTTCTAAAAGTTCGGCATCTTTCTCTGATGCTAACCGTCCAACCACTCCAATGTGAGTGGCCCCTCTTACCAAGTCCTTGCTTACGCCAGAGAGGTATTGGGTTCCTGAAATGAGTGTAACTCCAAGGGAACGGCCTTCTCTGTAGACTTTGTTAATCGCTTGAAGACCGAGTTTATGTCTTGCGAGGTTTTGGACTTCATCGACGATGATGAATGCAGGAATGTCTTTCTTGAGCACGAATTCCCTTACAATGTAGTTTACGAGGTTGTGAAAGATGACGGCTTCTTCTTCCTCATTTAGCTCACTGTTAGCTGAAAAATCAATTACGTTTATTCTATCTGGAGTTAACGCTTTAACAAACTCTTCTTTTGGATTTGGAGTAAAGAGGCGGTCATTTTTGAGTTTGTTCATGAGGGTTCTTAAGTTTGCTATGGTCCTATCACGTGAGTTCTTTAATACATCCTCAACAGTTTCTCCATCTTTTGGTGGGAATTCTCTTTGAATGACTGTTTTCAAGAATTTGTCAGGATCTCTTATTTTCATTTGACCCCAATAGATATCTAAAATCCTCATGTAGTTTGTTTGAGTATTCACGTACATGAATTTAGTTAAATCTTGGACTTTTAAGCGGGAGTAGCTTAGTTTACCTTCAACAACGCT
Organism: uncultured Thermococci archaeon; assembly: GCA_964487115.1. Lineage (GTDB taxonomy): Archaea > Methanobacteriota_B > Thermococci > Thermococcales > Thermococcaceae > Thermococcus. The sequence goes on from CAZAPD010000043.1 coordinate 2,028, forward strand.
TGTGTTAATTCCATTGTCTCTTGCTATTAGCTGGAGGTTCCTCGTGGGTCTAAAGACTATTCTCGTAGTTGGATAAAGGAGGGGCTTTAATCGGTGTTTTTGTAATTGTGTATGCTTTTCATCTACTTTTATCATCATTCCTTCCACGTTAGGCCAGCCAAAGGCGAAGTCTCCAATCTTACCTAAGAGCGGCCGTTTTCGGTGGTAGTCTCGAAGGTAGTTGATAAGCCATGGATAGTTGTTTTTTAAGTACTCAAATCCAAAGTTTTCCATGATGTAGTTTTGGAAGTCTTTGAGCTTGTTTACTTTGGAAATGTCATACTTTGCCTCTACGACAACGATTAGAGCTTTCTTGCCGTTCATGTAAAAGTAATCATAGAGGCCTTCAGCTAAGGCCCTCATGAAGCTTGTTTTACCATAACCACTCCTGCCGAGGAGTAGGATGTGGTTGGCGTACCCTATCTTAAGGGGGAGGAATACTGGCCTTTTGCTTCCATCGTCCGTTCTTAAGCCTAAATAAATACCGTAATAAGCTTGTCTTATGTCATTTAAGCCATAAGCGTTGAGTTTTTCTTGACTTAGTCTTTTTTGGAGTTTGTTTATGTATTCTCCAGGAACCCAATATGGTTTTCTTATACTCTCCAATAACCTCACGCTCCATCCCGTTTATTCTTAACAAAAAATTAGCCCCCTACTGCACATTTTCTTAGGGAGCCTTAGACAGCTTTATTCTCTCAATGAAGCGTTTTCCTTCGTGTGCAGCTAACACCTCCTTACTGCCCACTCCTCCTCGGAGCGGACATCATAACGGGTACTCCCAACTTCTCTTTTTCCTGTACAGGCCGTATCCAATCAGCCCTACAATGGCCGTGGCAAAGAGCAGCGTTTTGATGATGACAGAACCGATGAGGCGCTCTTTCTTCGCTTTCTCTACATAGTCCTGCTCGCTCCCCTGTGCTGTCTCCTTGAGAAGATTCTGGATCATAGTCCGGTACTCCTCGTTCTGCTGTTCGAGAAAGTCCGCCTTTGCCTTGAGCTGGTTGATTTCTCTTGTCTGGTTGGCGATTATGGCTTTTAATTCTCTGTTCTCTTTCGTTAGGTTTGTTATCTGTGCCTGGAGGTCTTTGTTTGATGCGTTTGATGCAGCTGCTGCAAGCCCGCTTAACCCTATTAATATTATAATGAATAAAATGAGAAGGCGTTTCATGATACATTCACCTCAAACTTTTTAGAAGATTCGAGCTTAACATGTGCTAAATATACGTTAGTGCCCGTGAAGTACTTCTCCCCATAAAATCTGACATCTCCTGCGATTGTCATGTTGACGGGCTCGTAGTAGAGATTTGTTTCATTGCTTGGATCGGTCACGAAAAAGCCAAAGCGATTTTCTACGAAATCATAATCAACGTATATCTTCCAGATTTCACCGCCGCTTGCATTTACTGTTATTGTCTTATTCATCGCTACATTCTGCTCCCAAACATAATGCTGTGTCTGGTTTGTAATATTGCTCTGGTTCAGGGGGAGTGTGTAAGTCTCATTTCCAAAGCTTAAAATAACTCCACCTTTATTGAAGCTTATGCAGCCAGAGGAGGCTAAGATTAAGCTAATAAGCAATAATAAGCTCAAA
>CAZAPD010000044.1:0-31713 GCA_964487115.1 uncultured Thermococci archaeon
GTCTTCCTTGAAAGGGCAATGGAGCTATCCAAGAACGCCGTAAACCTGCTCGTTCCGTCTAACTTCCACACCGATGAAGGAGCCATGTTGCTGAGAAAGGAAATCTTTGAAAAGTACTGCCTGAAGGAGCTTATCTCCTTCGAGAATCGCGGAAACGGCTGGTTCAAGGACGTTGATTCTCGCTTCAAGTTTGATATTGTCTTCTTCACCAAAGAAAAGTGTGAGAAACCGTTCAGGGCGGCATTTTACGTGACGCGGAAGGACTACGAAGAATGGGTTGAGAAAAACGGCGGAACCTTCGAGGACTTTATCAAAGCGATAACCTTCGAATACCCGGTCGAGCTTATTTCGAAAATGTCACCTGGAGTTCTCGGTGTGGTGGAGTTCAGAAGAAAAGAGGATGTCAAGCTTGTTCAAAAGATACGTGGGAACTGGAAGCTGTTGAGAAAACATGGCTGGAATATCAAAAGAGAGTTCGATATGAGCCGAGATAATGATATCTTTAACACCTCCTGCAAAGGTCTCATCCTGTACGAGGGTAAGATGATACACCAGTACGAGCCGTTCTTTGCCGAGCCGCGCTACTGGGTGGAAGAGGACAAGGGCAGGGAGAGGCTTTTGAGCAAGGAGCTCAGCAGGGTTAAAAAGTTCCTTAAATCTGAAGGTGAAAGGCTCGGTCTCAGCGGAAAGGAACTCAGATATTTCATAAACGAAAACTTCAGGCTTGCCAAGAAGAACTTTGAAAAGGGAATTTTCAAGCTCGATTACGAGGAGTACAGATTAGCTTACAGGGCGATAGCTCGTTCCACCGATGAGAGGACGCTCATAAGTACGATTCTACCAAAGAGGGTCTTCATGGGGCACTCCCTCAACTACTTCAAGCCCTTCCGCTACGCCATAAAAGATGGAAAGATCGTCCAGGAGAGGATACCATACGAGGAAACGCTTTACCTGATGGCGCTCCTCAACAGCTTCATCTTGGACTACTACATAAGGCAGAGGGTATCCGCCAATTTAACGATGTTCTTCCTCTACGAGCTCCCAATCCCGGAAGCGAAGCCTGAAATAAAGGCAAAGATAGTTGAGCTTGCCTTTAAACTCCTCTATCGGAGGGGCACATATGACGGGATGGCCAAAGCACTTGGCATTAATGTCGAGGAAATCACGGATGAAGAAGAGCGGAGGGAGACGCGGGCCGAACTGGAGGCAGTTATAACGAGGGACGTATTCGGCCTCACAAAGGGTGAGATGGAGTACCTGCTCTCCACCTTCGTCTACGGGAAGCCGGACAGGAAACTGATGGGAATGATGGCTGAAAAGATGGAAGGCTAAACTTCGAGGAGGTCTTTGAGACTTTTTATCTCTCTTTTCTGATAAACGTAGACTGTTCTTCTGCCTTTCCCGTCCACTCGAGCCGCGACCTCTGGTCCCATGCGGAATATATCGCCGATGCTCACGGTTCCAACGTGGTCGTTGTGGAACATTCCCGTTGGAATCCCGTCGATCGTTTTTTCTCTGAATATCCCGTCCTCAAACACGAGTCCCACGTTTATTTCTTTTCTCTTCTCCAGAAGTGACTTTGCTTTCCTTATTCCCGTGGCGAGAGAATAGACCTTTCCCTCGATTACGAGGGCTTTTACACCTTTTTCGCTCAGTGCCTCCACGACCCTTCGGTGCTCTTCCAGGCCCATTGCTAGTTTCCTTGAAGGAGGTTTTGAGAGTTTGATATCCAGAAGAATCTCGTCTAAGTGCTCCTCAATGCATTCCTTTAGACCAGCCTCCTCAAGCAGGTATTCAAGCCTCTCTCCCTTCTTACCGGATGTTATCTTCAATTTTATTTCTTCCCTTCCGTATCCTCTCAGATAAAGCTGTTCAATGTAGTCAAGGGTTATGTGAAGTATTGCGGCCTTTAGGCCCTCCGTTCCATATTTGTCATATATCCGCTTGATGACTTTCATACCGGCACTGTCCATATCTGTGAATAAATATTGGGCCTGTTTTCTCACACTTTTCGGGAATATTCTGGAGAACTTTAAGAGGCTCTCCTTGACTTCTCTTGGAGTTTGGCCGTGTATGAGCCGCACAACGGCTTCGGTGTATATCATGTGGGTTACCATGACCTTAGCGGCATCGTGGTGTTTCATATCATCGATTATTACGTCAACTCTGTTGGCAAGTTCACCGTTTATACCGCATTCTTCGGCCCATTTTCTATGAAGCTTATGACTTGGCATTTTTGGCCATCCAAATGTATTAATTATGGAAATCACTCGATTACCTTGGAGTTCCACTCCTCAAGCAGTTCCTTGGCCGAGTTTGCTGCTATTGCTCCTTGACCTACCGCCACGGCTATCTGCTTGAAGACGTTGGTTATATCGCCAGCTGCAAAGATGCCCTTGACCTTGGTGCGCATCTGCATGTCCACCGGGATATAACCGTACTCATCGGTTATGCCGAGATGCTTGACAAAATCAGTTTTCGGCTCGTAGCCGATGAATATAAAGACGCCATCGATTTCCATTTCCCATTCCTTACCAGTGACGCGATTCTTCAGTTTTACAGCCTTAACTCTGTTTTCTCCTTTTATCTCTGTGACCACGGTGTTCAGTATAGCGGGTATGGAAGCCTCCTTAAACCTGTCCTGAAGTATTTTATCTGCTCTGAATTTGTCCCGTCTATGCACCAGTGTTACATCGACGCCGATACTCTTGAGGTAGAGTGCTTCCTGCAGGGCGGTGTTTCCTCCGCCGACGACTATTACTTTTTTGCCTCTGAAGAGCGGGCCGTCACAGGTGGCGCAGTAGCTGACTCCCCTGCCTGTCAGTTCTTCTTCTCCGGGAACGTGAAGCTTTCTTGGGGCTGCACCGACGGTTATTATGACCGTTCTGGTCTTGTATTCCCTGCCGTTTTTCGTCCTGACCACAAATTTGCACGGTCCTTCGTAGTATGCGCACTCCGTTGGGTCTATGCGCTCAACTTCATCGAAGACTATATCTACACCGAGTCTCTTAACCTGTTCGTGCATTCTTGATGTGAGTTCAGAACCGCTTATCCCATCAGGGAAACCGGGATAGTTTTCTATAAGGTCTGTCAAGGCCATGTTGCCTCCAAGATCCTTGCTAATTATCCTTGTTTCAAGTCCGAAGCGTGCTGCGTATATTGCCGCTGTGAAACCTGCAGGGCCAGCGCCTATGATAAGAACATCCCAGACTTTACTTTCATCCTCCTTCGAGCGTGAAAATCCTGTCAAACTAAACATATTCTCACCTCCGGATTCAGCTAATTTGAGCCATTTAAAAGCATTATGGAACATCTATGGGTAATAGGAAGATCATATGATCGTCACATCCCTGTCGAGGATTAGATGGAGGATGTAGCCGCTGAAGGCTGCAAAGCCTATGAAGAGTGACTCCTCATAACTGATATTAATCCCGAAATTGACGAGGGCAAATATCACTCCCCCATAAATCAGGGCAAAGAGCAGGGAATGAACTATGCCCCTGTGTTTCGGCATAACTGCTGTAAATGCATACCATGAAGTAAGGGCTGCCGCTACGGCTATTATCCAGCCAACGGTTAAGTTTACCCAGTTCTGCTGGGAGATGTTAATGTACTGGTACACCCTGATGAAAACCGCACTTCCAATTGAAACAGCAACTAATGGCTTTGTTCCGCGATGTATTAGGGCATTGGGATGATCCATATCAGGCAAATCGCTCCCGAGAACATAGAAAACATAACCCAGGATAAGGCCTGTTATAGTGAGCTTGAATGGAACTCCAGCACTCGATAGGATGCCTGCTATTGCTACGGTTATTGGGTAGCTGACTATCCCGCTCAGCACGTGAACATCATAGTTCGGCATGTAAATCACTCTTCGCTTTCTTTAACCTTTGCATCACTTTCTTCCTCAAGGAATTTCCTGACATATTCTGGAACCTTGTAGTTGCCTTTGGGGTCCCCAACTAAGAAGCCCAGCCGAATAAGCTCTTCAAGCTGGTCATAAACCTGAATTCCAGGTTTTTTGGCCTCCTTTGCAACTTGGATGTAGCTCACAGGTCCTCCGTTGAATTTGTGAACTATTATCTCTACGAGGTCTTTATACTCCCTCGGAATCCTCATCAGGTATTCCTCAAGGCTCTTCGGTTCCTCAAGGATCGTCGTAACCACATAATCATCAATCGGATCGAACTTATGCTTTGCAGATTCACTGAGCACGTAGTGAAGCAGACGTAGAATCTGCCTTGGATTCCCGTGCCCAAGCTCATGGATGAGCTTTATTGCCTCCTCGGTGAAGGGATAGAGCGGATCAGCTGTATCTCTGATTCTGACCCTATTGAGCCTCTTCTTCACGAGTTCGTAGGCCTCATCTATGCTCATGGGTCTGAGCTTGAATTCATAATGTAATCTCATGAAAAATGCCGGGAATATTTTTGAATACTCCTCGTAAGCTTCTGGAATGCAAGCGAAGGCGACAATACAGCCTTGGGGCATGTTGCTTATAAAATGTCTGAGCATTTCAAAAAACTGGATTTTGTCCTGCTCTCTTGCCGTCTGCATGTTCTCCAGTTCATCAAGGAGGAGGGCACAGTAGGGGTATTTTCCCATCTGTTCCGTTAAGAGCTCTGCAATATCCCTCGATTTGTATTCCTGTGTTGAGCTCAGCATCTTTTCAAGTCTATCTATGAAGCCCAGCTTTCTGCTGAGGTTCTCAAGGAATATGTTCGTTCTGCTCCTCGGCGGCTTTAATGCATAGAAGATGTCCCGGGTTAGCTTTAGAATATCGTTCGTGTCGACCTTCACGTATATTGCCTTGCCTCTATTGTCGCTTATTGCTTTCGCAATGCTCTTGAGCCTCTGGGTTTTCCCCATACCGAGGGGTCCGATTATGGAAAGGGCTATTGAGCTCCTGTTCCCAATAACCTCTGAAATTATCATGGAGAGGCGCATATCAATCTCCTGATAAACGTGAATGCTCTCAACATCGCTTATTCCTTCACTCGCGAGCTGTTCAAATGGATTCCTTGATAAGCCGTAGATTTCATAACCCTCAATGGGATAAAGTTTAAGTCCTCTTTGCTCCATTTCACCCACCAAGTTTAAATTTAAATCTGCAGACATATAAAAGCTTGTCCATTGGAGGTGTTCTGATGACACTTTTGCTCGTTACTGTTCCGACAGGAAGAGAGGGGGATGCTGCTCTGGAGCTTGAATGGGCTCTTGATAAAGTCCAAATCAAAAGAACGGACTGGAAAGGAATTCTAATCGCCGAAACACCCCTTTCAAGGAACGAGGCTGTGGGGAGGATCAGGGAATTCGAAACCCAATCGATTTTCAAGGTTATTCCTCTCGATGCCTTTGTAAAGAGCGAGAAAAATGAAATTATCAGGAGAGCTGGTGAAATTGCCCGAAAAAAGATAAAACCTGGTGAGAGTTTTGCCGTTCGATGCAGGAAAAGGGGAGGCAGAATAAAATCAGGTAAGGAAATTGAGATCGAGCTGGGAGCAAGGATAAAGGAGGAGCTTGAAGCGGTAGTTAATCTAAGCTCTCCAATGTGGTATGTTCTCATAGAAATTCTGGGCAAAAAAACAGGAATAGCTGTTGTGAAGGCGGAGGAAATTGTAAAGAGGGAGGTTGAGGAATAACATACTGTTTTGGTTTAGATGATTCCGCGGATATCACCAGCACACTATAGTTATTCTAACGACAGCTCAGCAAATCTAAAATAGGATGAAGGACAATTCATGGATATGAACTACAGGAGAATTTCCTATATGATAGTTCTTGTGGTTATCGTTTCCTCTTTTTTGATAGCTTTAAAGCCGTACATTAGATTTGAAAGCGGAGGTGGTACCATTTCCGGAGAGGTTATAAGGCTTCCAGAACCCAAACTTCAGGGAAGCATGAGTGTTGAGGAGGCAATAGCAAAAAGGAGAAGCATACGCTCCTACAGGGGTGAACCACTAACCCTGGAGCAGTTGTCCCAGCTACTCTGGGCTGCTCAGGGGGTTACTCACGAAAAAAAGAGGAGTGCACCGAGTGCGGGGGCAACTTATCCCTTTGAGATTTATGTTGTCGTGGGGAATGTTAAGGGGTTAAAGTCCGGGGTTTATCGTTATGATCCATTTGAACACACTATTTCTCTTATTAAGGAGGGGGACTATAGGAAAGCTCTCCAGAAAGCTGCCCTTGATCAGACATGGGTGGGGAATGCTGCGGTTGATATAGTATTGGTGGCGTTCTATGAGAGGACCACGGACTACTATGGCAATAGGGGTGTTAGGTATGTGCACATGGAAGCTGGACACATTGGAGAGAACATATATCTGCAGGCAACTGCACTTGGCCTTGGGACGGTTGCGGTTGGTGCTTTTTACGATGACAGAGTTGCAGAAGTTGTTGGAACAGAAGGAGTGCCACTTTACATATTCCCTGTGGGGGTGCCAAGGTGATAGACCATCATACACTTGGCTATGCTGTTTTTATTCTCATGAACCTTACCATGCTTAGCGGGGCACTGATATTTCTGGAGAAGAGGAGAAACCGCCTGTGGATTGCCCTCCATATAATTCTGGCTGTTGTGACATATCTTCTGATGGTTTTCCTGATATGGCTCGTGAGATAGCCAAAGGTTTATTAGCTTTGTACCGTTATTGTTATTACTGTGCTTTAGGGGGATATGGATGAAAAGGATTGTGGAAAGGCTCGCTGATCTAAGTGAAAAGGAAGCACTGTCATATTGGATACATGGTGAGTATGAGGAAGCTAATCTCTACTGGGGATTAGCTAAAAGGGCAAAAGAACTGAGGTTAGAGGAGGAGTTAATAACAACTTTTGTTATTTTGGCAAAAGAGTCCCGAGGGCATGGAGACAGACTATTTGAGATATACAAGCGTCGTTATGGGGAACACCTTGAAAAGGTTAATATCCCTCCTGTTGAGGTTCTTCCTCTAATTGAAAAATTTAAAAACGCAACGGATGTTATTTCTGTCCTTTATGAGGCAATGAAAAGTGAGCTTTTGGCTAAATCAATTTATGAAGAGCTAATAAAAAAGGTGCGAGATGAGGAAGTTAAAAAAGTATATGAATACTTTGCGATTATGGAACAGGATCATTATAATCAACTTAGGAAAGAATACGAATTCTACACGAGGAAATACACCAGTAAAATCAAGATAGAGCTACCTGCTCAAACATCAACTGAAGAAGAAAGTATGATTCATAAATAATCCTGTTTTTGAAAACTCCTTTTAAACAACTGCTCATTTTCTAAAAATCTTTCTTAGACGTTTATACCACAAAATAGATAAAAAGAGGGCCTCATTTTTTATTGGTGGTGGGAATGGAGGATTTTAATGGACTGTTATCCCAGTTGAAAGAGCTTAATCTAAGAGAACTTTTGAGTTATTGGATTTTGAATGAAAGAAAAAAGGCTGAGCTTTATGAAATGCTTGCTCAAAAAGCTAAAGAACTTGGACTTAATGATTCTACTTATGATATCTTCAAGCTACTATCTCTGGAGGCGGTGAGGCATGATAGAAAGCTTGTGTATGTTTATGAAAAGACGTTCAACACAAAGGATCTCCTGACGGTAAAGCTGCCTTCCTTAGATTCTGTATCTGTTCTGGAGAGGTTTGAGGAGAGCAGCGATGTTTTCAGAGTTCTTGAGGCTGCTCTCCGACTTGAAACACTGGCCGAGGAGGTTTATAGGATACTTGCTGGAGCGGCAACGGATGAATATATGAAGGCGGTGTTCAGCTACCTTGGTTCGACGGAAAGACTTCATAGAAGAACGATTGAAAGTTTAATTAAAGAATACAAATACGGGCATGCATAAAGTAAAATGAAGAGTGAGAAAGATTAAACCCCCTGTTCCTTTGCTTCTGGGGGTTCTTCTATTAAATTATCGCTGTACTTGTCGTAATCTGCCAGCAGGAAGTTCTCGCTCATTCTGAGGGCTTTCACATTTTTCTTTTCTCCGGGGAACTTTTTGCCAGGACATACATCGACACAAAGAGCACAGAACATGCACCTGCTCACATAGTGTCTTATCTTTCTCAGCTCTGGAATCCATTCCATAGCATCTGCCGGGCACACCTTGATGCAAAGCTGACAGCCTATGCACCTCTCGGGGTCATAGATCAACTTTCCCCTGAAGCCTTCAGGAACTGGGATTGGTGGATTTATCTTTACCTCACCCTTTTGAACCTTTTCTATAAGCTCGGTCACGTTTTTAGGGGCATGTTTAACAGGGAACGGGTTTGTGGCGGGCTTTTTGACAGCCTGTTTCAGCAGGACAAACATCATCTTGTTGACCATGCTTCACACCCCCATCCACACAAGGGCAACTCCAACTAATGCTATGATGTTCACGTAGACCCAGAATATCCTTGAAGCCTGCTCTATTCTGAATCTTGCGAAGGACGTCCTTACCAGTGTTATTGCCAGTAGATAGACCACGAGAACCTTGAAGAGGAACCATAATCCCTCCACAACGTACAGTGCCGGGCCGGTGAGACTGAGGTTGAATATTGAGCTCAGAGTGAATGGTATGAAGAGCACAACTTCAATGGCGGCCATTGCAAATCCTCTAACTGCATCTGAGAGATAGAACAGAGCCAAGTTCCTTCCACTGTATTCAGCGAGCATACCCTCGGCTATTTCTGTCTCTGCTTCGGCTATATCGAAGGGAAGCTTTGCAAGCTCCGCTGGGGTAACTATAAGGAGTGCAATGAAGAGCAACAGGATGCCTATGCCGGCTAAAGGCCCTACAAGATTCCAGACAGGAGTTGTTGCTATAGTTGTCAGTGAGAAGCTTCTATAGACTAATGCAAAGCCCACTATCACTGTTGCTAATGGCATTTCATAGCTCATCATGAGCACCATTTCTCTCTGGGCTCCAACTGATGAGAATGGACTTCCGGATGCGAATCCTCCGATTGCCATTGCGAGGGACTGAAGTGTCAGGAGATAGAGTATGACAACCAGATCACCATAACCATCAAGTGGGGCTTTTAGAACTCCGAAGGGTATGTATAAGAGCAGTGTCATTGATGAAGCGAATGCTACAAGAGGCATGGCATTGAAAAGCCACGCCACAGCGTTCTCAGGCACTATCGTCTCTTTGAGGAGAAGCTTTCCAACATCCCAGAAAGGCTGTCTTATGGGGGGCCCTATTCTTGATGTTAGCCTCGCAGATACTCGTCTGTCAATACCTTTATAGACCAACCCGAGGAAGATTCCGAGGATTGGGAAAGCAAAGGCATATGTTATGAATTCTGGAGTCATTCTCTCACCCCCAGTTCTCTTCGGATTTTCATCGTTTTTTCAATTGCCTTCCTGTGTATGAGTGAATAGTCCATAACCCTGCCATTATTATTTCTCACAACAGCAACCCTGTCGTTACAGCACATACAGGGATCGATGTATGCCACGACTATGGGTATATCCGCCACTTCTGCACCTAACAGCAGGGGACCCCATGTGTTGATGTTGTTATAACTCGGGGCAACAACCTTCCAAACAGCCGGACCATCTCTTTTTCCATCATATTTGAAGTAGTGCACCACTTCTCCTCTTGGTGCTTCATGCATTCCAATGCCCTCTCCAGCTTTCTTCTTTATCCTGCTCAGCAGAACCACATAGTTTGGAATTGCCATTATCTTTCCTTCTGGCATATTGTCAATGCAGAATTCGATTATATCCAAGCTCTGCTCTATCTCGTAGAGCCTTACGAGAGTTATGTCGTATGCATCTCCTTTGGCCTCTCCCACAATGTCTTGGGGGACAACTGCTCTGACGCCTATGTCTGCATATGCATCATATGGATTGTCCTGTCTGACGTCCATTCTTAATCCAGCCGCTCTGGCAACTGGACCGCATACATTCAGTTTAAGCGCCATCTCCTTTGAAAGCTGGGCAACTCCTCTGGTTCTGGCCTTATAGACCGGGTCGGAGAGAAATACATCCTTCATTTCCTCGGTAAATATTCTGTAGAAGTCAATTGTATCCTTTATGGCCTTTATTTGGGATTCCTTAATGTCTCTCCTCACACCGCCTATCATGAATACTGAATAGTTTATTCTATTTCCTGTGAGCAGTTCGAGGAGGTCGAGTACCTTCTCTCTTCCCTTCCATGTCCAGAAGAGAAGGGAATCAAAGCCCATTTCATGTGCTATGACTCCGAGCCAGAGGATGTGACTGTGTATCCTCTCAAGTTCCGCTATTATCGGCCTTATGTATTGAGCTCTTGGAGGGGCTTCAATTCCAAGTGCTTTTTCACTTCCAAGAACAAAGGCGTATGGATGGGAAATGGAACATATTCCACAGATTCTCTCTGAGAGGTATAGACTTTGAATGGCATTCCTTTTCATACCCATGTACTCTATTCCTCTATGGGCGAAACCTCTCTTTACATCGACTTTGACAATCTTCTCTCCTTCTACCTCGGCTTCAACCCTTATCGGTTCTTTGAGTGCAGGATGGATTGGACCAACAGGAACGTAATATTGGGTCTTCGCCATCATTCTCCCCTCCTTATCTCCTTAACGCTTTTATGAGTGTGCTTGACCATGTCTTCAACTCCGTATTCGTCTTTCCTCCAAGGATACTTACCCTCTGGCCAATCATCTGGGAGGAACAGATGTCTCTTGTTCTTCAGGCCCTCGAATTCGACTCCAAGCATCTCTCGGATTTCCCTTTCATTTGTTTCAGCTCCAGGCATCAGATCGGTGATTGTTGGTAGGACTAACTCGCTTTTTGGTAAATCAAATTTCAGTACAATGCTAACCTGCTCCCAAGGGAAGCCATGGTAGAGTGCAAATCCATAGATCATCTTTATGCTCTTCCCTCCTGTGTCGTCTCCCATTATGAAGTGCAGATGAGGATAATCGAGCTTAAATATCTCTTCTACAGTTTTTCTAAATGCATCTTTGTTTATTTCCACCCAGATTTCCTTGTAGGATTTCTTTTTTCTGACTCCGACTGTGTGTTCTCTAATTTCATAAGAGATAATTGCCTCTCCAAGAGCCTCCTGCAGCTTTTCAAGAATCTGTTCTGCTGTTAATAGTTCTCCCCTCATTCTTTCCCCTCCAGCTGTTTTTCAAGTTTCTCTATCTTGAGCCATGCCTTGACAACTCCGTCGATTATTGCCTCTGGTCTCGGCGGACAGCCTGGAACGTAAACATCAACTGGGATTATCTCATCTATTGGCCCTGCTATGTTGTAGGAGTCATAAAAGACCCCCCCACTTGTTCCACAGCATCCTACCACCACAACGGCCTTTGGGTCAGGCATCTGCTCATATATACGCTTCAGCTTGTCGGCGAAGTCCCTTGGTATGGCTCCCGTTACCAGAAGGACATCGGCATGTCTTGGACTGCCAACGAGTTTGATTCCAAATCTCTCAGCATCATAGCGTGGCGTTAATGCTGCGATGATCTCAATATCACAGGCATTGCAGCTCCCTCCAGAGGCGTGAAAAACCCAGAGGGAGCGTTTAAAATTGTATAACTTTCCCATTTCATACACCTCCCACGAGGATGAAGAGAACTATTGCTCCTATCCCAAGATACCAGAGTATATAGTCCCTTAGATCGCCAGTGTGCATTCTCTTGAGTACTACGTAGTACTCATCTAATGCCTCAATGAAGCCCCAGTATATATCCCCAGCTCTGACCATTATCTTCTCCTTTGAAGGCTCTGCGTTTCCACTGAGGTAAGGCTTTACCTGCTCAGTGTTTTGCTTATAACTTGGATTGCCTCTTGAATAGATGATGTAGCCTATGATTCCGAAGAGGATTAGGAATATCAGCCACAACACGGGATCCCAGAATCCCGAAGGTGATAATAAAGTGAAGTTCATACCAGACCACCCCATGACTGGTATTGTGCCAGCTTGATGAGAGCATCAACAGCTGGATAAATCAGCTTATTCAGTACTACATTCGGGAACAGACCGAAGAGGATACATAGTATTGCTAAGATTATCATTGCAACCACCATTGGCTTTGGAACTTCTCTGACATTCTCATACTTCTCAAGCGGCGGTCCAAGGAATGCGGATGCAAACACCTTGACGAATGAGGCAAGTGTTAGAACGCTTGTAACCATTGCGATTATTGCCAACAGTGGATTGAGCTGATATGACGTCTCATAGATGAGGAACTTGCTGGCAAAGCCATTGAACGGAGGAATGCCTGATATTGCTGCGGCTCCAACTATGAAGGCTATCGTGGTATAGGGCATCTTTCTCGCTAAGCCGCCCATCTCGTTGAGATTTCTCGTTCCAGTGACGTAGAAGAGTGCTCCGGCTGTCATTAACAACAGGCTTTTGTAGATGATATGGTTGATTATGTGGAATATGCCACCCGCCATTGCAGCCCTTCCAAAGGCTGAAAGTTTTGCTGGATCATTCAGAACTGTGAGGCCGACACCGACACCTAAGAGCATGTAGCCGGTCTGTGAAATTGCGTGATAACTCATGAGCCTTTTAACGTCCTTCTGAACTAAAGCCATCGTAACACCGATGAACATTGTGAGGACTCCAAGGATGCTCATTATCCAGCCTACCCTTGCCATGTTCCATGTAATGGCCCCGAAGAGGCTGAAGCTCACCCTAAAGAGAGCGTAGAGGCTTGCATAAGTTGCCACCAGCAGTGTCGGATTTATTCCTGCGGGGACCTCTGTATATGCATCTGGAACCCAGTAGTGCATTGGCACTGAACCGCACTTCATAGCGAATGAAACGAAGAGCAATCCTAAGGCAATCATGTCGACGGTATCAAAATGTATCTGCTTGCTCAGATATGCCATGTTGAGGTTTCCATACTGACCGTAAAGCAGACCGATAGAGAAGAGAACCATCAACGAGGCAACAGCGCTGACGATGAGATATTTAACACCGGCTTCACTTGCCTCGCCACGGTAGTTCCTGAAGCCAACCAGTGCTGAACCTGCTATACCTGCTATCTCAAGGAACACGAAGAGGTTGAACAGGTCTCCTGTCAGCACCATGCCGAGGATTCCGACTTCGAGGAGGAGAAGCAGCGCATAGTACTTTTCAAGCCCTGTTTCCATTTCAACATGGCTGTATGAGTAGAGGGCTCCAATAAAGCTCATAAGAGTCGCTGATAGTGCCATGAATGCCCCTATGGCATCTATCTCAAATATAATCCTGACTGGGACTCTGTATCCTGAGGGTAGAACCAGTGTGGGTTTGTTTGCACCAAAGACATAGACTATGATTCCCTTATTAAGAACCTCCTGAAGTAGGAGAAGTGATAAGCCAAGGGTTGCAGCTGTGATTACCAGTGCCCAGATAGCGGCCATATTTTGACGTTTCTTGAATAATGGAGTTGTGAATGCTCCGAATAGGGGGACGGCTATCATTAAAGCTGGTAAGTGCTCCATCATCCCCTCAGCCTCCTAATCTTTGTAACATCCAATGTTCCATAATGCCTGTATATGTTGACGGCAAAGGCCAGCATGAGAGCTGATACAGCAACACCAATGACGATGCTTGTGAGTGTTAGAGCCTGCGGTGTCGGCAGAACCATGTTGCCAACTGCTTTTTTTGGAGCCATTGTATATATTGGAGCATAGCCTCCCTTGACATAACCCAAAGCGACCAGGAACAGATTTACAGCACCCTCCAGGATTTCAATTCCGATGACGACTTTTATCAGGTTTCTCTTGAAGCCTATTGTGTAGAATCCTAAAGCTAAGAGGAGTGCCACTATGATGAAGGGGAAGTTTATTGCTATTATATCACCATTCATCTTTTTTCCCTCCCAAGAGCAGGAAGAATATCAATACTATGCTTGTTAGGCCTGCCAAGACCTTCATTCCGACAAAGATGTTCATGTATGCAAGTGTTCCACCGGTGTTGAGGTAGCCCGGATTGATTCCAATTGGAGTTCTGCCCCCGAATATAAATCCACTGTTGGCTATAACGTTCTTGAAGAATGTGTAGCCCATTAAACCTAAGAGCGCAGTACCCAGAAAACCAAGAGCACCTATGCTTTCAAGCGGACTTAATGGGACTTTCTCAAATCTCTTTTTGACTATCTCATCTTCACACGCCACTATTAGGAGGGCCAATCCGCTCGCAAATACAGCTCCTCCCTGGAAACCACCACCGGGTGTTAGATGCCCGTGAAGAATGATGTATGCACCGAAGACAAGTATCAGCGGAGCTAATATTTTTGTTGTTGTTTTAATGATTGTGGTTGTCATTTGCTCACCCCCTTCCTGCGGAGTGCCATCAGAACACCGGCGACTGCGGTGAAGAGGACTGTAGCCTCACCGAGAGTATCGAAACCTCTGTAGTCAAACACTATACTCGTCACAACGTTGTTTGCAGAAGCCTGCTCCTGAGCATGGGTTATGAAGTAGTGATCCATCTCAGCATGTGGTGGGGCACCAAAAGGTCTCAAACTCATCGTTGCCGCTAATAGGAATAGCGTGAATCCAAGGAAAGCAAACAATCCGAGTGCTTTTCTCATTCTATCACCTCCTCATCGGTGGTGTTCTTTATCGCAAGCAGGTACATCGCTGTCGTTAGACATGCCCCAACTCCTGCTTCTGCTATTGCTACGTCTGGCGCCTGAAGAACGTAGAACTCGAGGGACAGAATCAGGCTGAAGACTGCCATTGCGATGACCGCTGATATCAGATTCTTGAATCTTATGGCTGCTATTGCACTTATAATAAGTCCAAGTCCAACCAGCACCTGCAATGCCCAGAAGAGTTCTCCCAAGTTCATAGCCTTCCCTCCAGTTCATCTATTACAGCTCCGTAGGGTCTAATACCGGATTTTCTTGCCGCCCTGCCGAGTGCATGCGCACCTACTGGATTTGTCAGGACAAGGAATATCACGACAAGGGCGGAGTGTATTCCTATGGTTATCCATGCTGGATCCTTCGCTACCCAATAGTATGAGTATATTGAGTAGGTTACTGTGGCAAGAACGATGAATATTGTGCCAAAGGTTGTACACTTTGTGGCTGCATGGATCCTGGTGTAGACATCAGGAAATCTCAAAATCCCTATGCTTGCAAGGAGATTGAATGTGACTCCTATTGCGAGGAAAATCCCTATGATCCACTCTATCATGTGCCATCACCCTCACATTCGCATGCGACCCCTACTCTTTTTCTCACCAGATACCTTGCTATGTATAGCGTGGCTATGTAGCTTAGAACTGCATAGACTAAGGCAACGTCAATGAAGATAGCCTGCTTTGTCACAACCCCATAAAGAACCATGGCTCCAGCGGTTGTTGTGGTCATTGAATCTAATGCAACAGCTCTGTCAGGTATTGTTGGGCCAAGTAACAGTCTAATCAGAGTTAACATAGCTGAGAACAATAACAGGATTAAAGCCCACATAAATAAACTCACAACTGTCATTCCGCAATCCTCCTTGCCCATTTTGGAAGATATCCACAGAGATCCTCGGGAGTAGGTTTCTCCTTTCCTTCGGGAATGTTAATCCAGTGGACATAGAAGTTGCCTTCTTCATCGATTTCAAGTGTAAATGTTCCGGGTGTTAGTGTTATCGAATTGGCGAGCAGGGTTTTGCTCTCGTCCCTCGTAAGTCCGGGGGATATTTTGACTATCCCTGGTCTTATTTTGCCTGTTATGACCCTGTAGGCAACGTCGAAGTTTGCCTTTGCCATTGCAAAGAAAAATGGGCCGATAGCATAGATTATGAACAGTATCCATCTCTTAGGGTTGAAGAAGTATTCAAGTTCTTCGCTCATGATGTTCCTTGTTACATAGCCTATGATTGCAGCTATTACTATTCCTGCTATAAGCTCTGCAGGACTCCATGCGATGATATTTCCTGAGCCTGCTGTTAGGATTAAGTAGACGATCAGAGACCATATGAAAGATGTGGCAAATCCCATTTTCCCACCTCAACTTTAAGTTTTAAACCGATAGAGGGCGTATTTTCCCCAAATCTCAATGACAGGTTGTCAGAGAATTTATAAATACGTTTCTAAAACAAAAGGTTAAAAACCTGAAATTTGACAAATATAAAGAGTTCCGAGCTTTACATACCTCCAAAAAAGGGTTCTCCAATGCATAAATCGAAATTTGAATGCACAGAAGCGTTCTTTGATGGTTAGAGTCGAATGAAGATGTAAAACTGTAAAAAAAGGGGAATAAGATACACTACTTCTGTGGTGGCTTTTTTGGTGTCTTTTTCTTCTCTTTAATCCTTTTTTCTATCTCATCTTCCTTGAACCATCGGAGGTTATCATCGTACTTGTCATAGGTAGCCAGTAGAAATTCGCCACTCATCTCCAAAGCATTTACAGGGCACACATCCACGCACTGCTTGCAGAAGACACATCTGCCAAGCCACAGCGTCACCTTTCTGGCCTCAGGTATATATTCAAAAACTCCTGCAGGACAGACCGTAACACACAGTCTGCATCCAACACATTTGTTTGCATGATAGATGAGCTTCCCTCTGAAGTCTTCCGGGACAGGAACAGGTTCTTTCTGCGGAAATGGATTTGTGGCCGGCTTTTTGAATAGGTTCCCAAGAACTACAGAAAGGGTTGGGGGAACTTTCATGCTATCACCTCCAAGACATCAATTGCTATAAGTAACACCCCAATAATCGCAGCCGGGAGCATTCTGAGCCAGAATACCTGAACAGCCTGTGTGATTCTGAGCCTTCCCGTTACAGCTCTAAAGATGCTCATGCTTGCGAAGAGTACCATAAAGACCTTGATTGTATGGAAAATTAAATCTGCTATCATAGCTCCCGCTCCTGTGAGACCTACCAACCCGCTTATGCCCCATGGGAAGAATATGGCCACGACCAAGCTTGCACTTATAAACTCCTTCAGAGCATTGCTGAGTTTGAACAGGGCCAGATGCCTTCCGCTGTACTCTGCCATTGGACCTTCGGCTATCTCTTCCTCCGCCTCTGGGATATTGAAGTAGCCAACCTCAATCTCACTTGCAAGCCATGCGAGGAAGACAAAGAGTAGCAGTATAGCACCCATGAATGTTAGGGGGGTTCCTATTTCCCAGATATTGTGTTCGTAAAACGTTGCGAGGCTGAATGGCCTGCTAACACCGAGCTTGCTTAAGCGCCAGAGTATTGCAAAGAGTCCAAGCATCATTGGTACCTCTCTCGAGACAAGGATTATTATTTCCCTCTGAGCCCCTATTTGAGCGTAAGGTGAGCCTGAGTTTATTGCCCCAAGCACCCTGATGAAAGCTATCAGGGTGAGTAAATAAATAAACACGATGACATCGCCCTTGGTACTGAAAAGCGGGGCGAAACCAATGGGAGTATATGCTAAAAGGGCTATTGAAACCGCCAATGTAAAGACCGGTGCAAGTTCAAACATTCTGCCAGCATGCCTTGGAATTATAGATTCCTTGCTCACAAGCTTCAGGAAGTCGTAAAAGGGCTGCAGGAGAGGTGGTCCTATTCTCCTCTGCATTCTCGCTACGAGCTTTCTGTCAAGGCCTTCCCAGAGCAGGGAAGCGAATGAAACGTAGATGTAAAGCCCGATTAAGCCCAATGTAGCGTAAATGATGTTCATAGCAGACCACCCCTTGGGCAGCCGATACCAACTACCCCAGGTTCGGCACTAGCATTTGGGTTAATCTCCCTTGTCTTCTCAATTGAGGCTTTAAGGAGGTCTTTTTCTGTTAAAATCTCCCTTTTTCCAGTTCTCACATCTATAACCGCCACTCTATCCGTACAGCTCAAACATGGGTCAATTGATGCTATTGCAACTGGAATGTCTGCCACCTGCTCGCCAACCAATGCCCGTGCAACTGCGAAGAGATTTGGAAATGTAGGTTCTCTCGCCTTCCACTTTGATGGTATGTCCTTTCCGGGATTTGCCCTAACATAATGTATAACCTCACCTCTCGGTGCTTCATACCTTCCTATTCCCTCTCCATCGGCTTTTTTCAGCTTGAGCAGGATGAGGTTATCTTTGGCAAAGGCTTTTATCTTTCCTTCAGGCATCTGGTCAAAGGCCCTCTCTATGAGCTCCATGCTCTGCCAGAGCTCGCCAACTCTAACGACCATCCTATCAAAAACGTCTCCCTTGATGACTCCTGTGAATTCCTTGGGGCTTATGGGTTTAATGCCAAGATCAGGATACACACCGAGCTTTTCATTGTATCTGACATCCTTTTTAACACCGCTTCCTCTCGCCGTAGGTCCTTGAGCACTGTACTCAATCGCTATCCTCTTTGGAATAACACCAGCATCCCTCAAGCGAGCTTCAACCGTTGGGTCGTAGAGGAATATCTCCTCAATCTTTGGCATGATCTCCTTGCGATAGTACTCAATCATGTCCAAAATAGCCCTCTTTTGCTTCTCCTCAATGTCCCTTCTAACGCCTCCGATTGTGTTCATAGCATAGTTAACCCTGTTACCTCCTATGGCCTCCAGGATGTCCATAACCCTCTCCCTTGCAAGCCAGCTCATATGAAGCACTGTATCATACCCTATTGCATGTCCAATCACTCCAAGGTTTAGCAGGTGGGAGTGTATTCTCTCAAGCTCACCTACAATTACCCTGATGTATTCCGCTCTCTCTGGTACTTCTATGCCAGCCATTTCTTCAACAGCCCTTGTATAGGTGTGGTTGTGTGAAAAACTACATATTCCACATATCCTTTCTGCCAAGTACATGAGCTGTATGTAGTTTCTTCTCATTGCAATCCATTCAAGGCCCCTCAAGTTGTATCCCAGCTTTACGTCAACATTGATTATACGCTCTCCATCGAGAGTTATTATGAACTTCTCGGGCTCCTCTAAGGCAGGGTGAATGGGACCAATTGGTATTTTAACCCAGTACTCAATCCTGCTGTTCATTTTGAGCCCTCCTTTTTGATTTTTGTATAGCGTTTTTGACGATCACACTCTCTTCTGGTGAGAGCACTGGTAGAAACTCTTTGGGTACAGCTTCGCGAACACGCCCTCCCAAACGGTATGGGTGACCTGCGTTCTTGACCATCTCAGGTTTTATCCCTTTATCATCTCGTCTCAGTGGGTAAATTCCCTCTGGGAAGTTGTCTGGGAGAAAGAGCCTTCTTGGGTCAGGTATGCCCTCGAACTCTATGCCCAAGAACTCCTTGTTCTCACGCTCATAGGCCACTGAGCTTGGAAACACATCACCTAAGCTCGGTATTTTTGGGTCGTCTTTAGGGCATGCAGTTGCAACTATTACGGATAAGCTTGGCTCCTGCTCATAGAATAATTCTAAGTGGTATTCTGCACTTAGATAATCTCCCCTGTCTTCGCCTATTATGATTGAGAACTGTGCCTTCGGGTCTATCTCCTTGATGAGTTTCATCAGGTCTTTGAACTTTGCTCTATCCACATTTATCCAAACCCTCTTCCTTGGGTGTGGCATCTTATTTTCAGAAATGTGAGCGTCAGCTTCAAACTTTTCCCTTATTCTCTCAATGAATTCCTCAGGAGTCATTCCCCCTCACCTTCTATCTTTTTTATAAGCTTCTCCAGAGCCAAAACAACGCCATACAGAATAGCTTCTGGTCTTGGCGGGCATCCTGGGATGAAAACATCTACAGGGATATGCTTGTCCAAAGGTGCGTTGGTGAATGGGCTCTCAAAGAAAACACTGCCGCCGGTGGGACACGCCCCAATTGCCATCACAACCTTTGGGTCTGGCGTTTGTTCATATACTAACTTAACCCTCTCCAGACTTTGGTCGGTAATTGGGCCTGTTACAAGCAGAATATCGGCGTGTCTTGGTGTTCCAACTAACTTCACACCAAACCTCTCCGCATCGTATCTCGGTGTCAGTGCCGCAATAATCTCGATATCACATCCATTGCATGATCCGCTGTTAACATGAAATACCCAGGGTGACCTTCCTATGTATCTGCATAATTTTGCAATCCTCCTTTCCAGCTCTCTCCTCTCTTCGCCCATTCACTCACCCCCATATTACCAAAGCTCCGAGAATTATGGCCGTCGTTATTAGCAGATATGCCACATAGTCTGTCAGCAATCCTGTATGTTCTCTTTTGAATATGAGGAACATCCTGTGTATTCCTCTAATTAAGCCCCACATAGTGTGTCTTCCGGTATAATAGCCCCGCAAGTGCTCGAATTGTGGAATCACATTATCTTCATCCTCACCACTAAGGAATATTTTGGTACCGTCGCCGGTTTTTCTTGTCCCCATACTGGACTTTTCAGCCCACTTAAATAGCAAATAAGCGATAATCATACCTATCGCTAAAACATAGAGGAAGTAAAGGGTATCCCAGTATCCAAACATCTCAAGCACCCCCCATAACTGCCACAATGTAGTGGACCTGATCTTTGAGCATATCCGCAGTTGGAAGCATCACTTTGTCGCTTATCTGCCATGGGAAAAGGCCCATCAGGATTATTGCAAATATTAACACCAGCATTGGAATTATCATTGCTTTACCCGGTTCTTCTGCATTTTCAACCACCTCGCTCGGCCTTCCAAAGAACGTGAAAAGAACCCTAATGTATGCTGCTGTGCAGAAAGCTGTACCCAACACTGCCATGGCTGCAAGGAATGGATTGTAGAGTGCGGAACTCTCATAGATCAGCCACTTGCTTGCAAAACCATTCAAAGGCGGCAAACCCACTATTGCAGCAGCCCCAATGAGGAAGGCAAAGCTTGTGAGGGGCATCTTCTTAGCCAATCCGCTGAGTTCGTTGAGGTTCTTGGTCCCAACTTGGTGGAGCACTGCACCGGCGACAAGGAAGAGGAGAGCCTTCATCAATGCGTGATTGATTGTGTGGTAAATTGCTCCCGCTAAGGCTATATCTCCAACTTTCGTGCCATATGAAGCGAGACCGATACCTATCCCAAGGAGGATATATCCCATCTGGCCAACGCTTGA
The DNA here is from genome assembly GCA_964487115.1 of uncultured Thermococci archaeon. Taxonomy (GTDB): domain Archaea; phylum Methanobacteriota_B; class Thermococci; order Thermococcales; family Thermococcaceae; genus Thermococcus. The sequence goes on from CAZAPD010000044.1 coordinate 20,901, forward strand.
GAAAGCAAATAGCCTCTTCATGTCCGTCTGAATTACCGCCATAGCGTTTCCAACTATCAACGTCACGCATCCAAAAAAGATTATTATCCATCCAACTGTCTTTATGCTTATGCTCGTTGCGTAAATACTGAAAGCAATTCTGGCTAAAGCGTAAACTCCACCGACCTTTATAACCAGACCTGAGAGCATGGCACTGATCGAACTCGGTGCTGCTGGGTGAGCGTCTGACAGCCACATATGGACAGGAACAGCACCGCTCTTAAACAAGAGCCCGCCTATGAGGAATCCTAAAGCCACTTTGCTTACTAAAGTTGGGTTTTGAGCTATCTTCACCGCAAGGTAGCTCATTGTTAATGTTCCGTATTGGCCGTAGAGGAGCGCAATCCCCAAGAGAATGAAAGAGCTTGCTAAGGAACCAACGAACATGTACTTTATTCCTGCCTCGATGCCCTCCCATGTGTCGTTCCTGAACGCAACAAGGGCGTAGCTTGCTATGCTCATTATTTCAAGGAACACGTAGAAGTTGAACATATCTCCTGTAATTACTATACCAAGCATTCCAAGCTCAAGAATGAGGATCAACGTGTAGTATTTCTCAAGCCCAGTATCGTGCTTTATGTACTCGGTGGAGTAGATTATGGCCATGAGTCCTATGAAGGCCACTATGAGTGCCAGCAGGCCTCCGAATAGGTCGACCTCCCAGAGGATTCTTATCGGGAAGCCCACACCATTTCCCAGCGGTGTGGTATCTCCCAAGGTATAGACCATCAGTTGCTTGGTACTCCACACATCGTAGAACACCTTAGAGGCAACGCCTAAAGTTAATGAGCTCACCAACACGGCCCATGTGCTTCTCGCTTTCTCTCCAAGTAAGCTGATGATGGGCATTGAAAATGCGCCCAAGAGTGGAATAATTATCAAAAATGGAAGGATCATCCTCTCAACCTCCTCAACTTGTTGATGTCCAAGCTTCCATAGTGCCTGTAAGCGTTAATCGTCAATGCCATAGCCAGAGCAAGGATACAAACCCCAATGACAATTGACGTGAGCACCAGAGCCTGAGGAATTGGACCAACCATGGGCGTTCCTTTTAGCGTCTCATAGCCTGTGTAGATTGGTGCTGTTGGTAGTCTTCCATCTTCAAGGCGGTAGCCGAAGCTTATCAAAAGCAGATGTACCCCCGCATCAATAACGTTCAGGGCTAAGATGAGCTTAATCAGGTTGCGCTTGTAGAGGAAAGCGTAGAGCCCCATGAATACTAAGAGGAATGCGCTGATAAACTGTAATGGGATCATTCATTCCACCTCCTATAGGAGGCTATAGCTATAATAGCGCTTATAAGGCCGGCAAAAACCTTAAGTCCGACAGCTAAGTTCATTATTGGTAGATAACCTGCTGATAGGAGAGTTCCCGGCTTCCCTGCAAATGCTATGCCTTTTCTCCACAGCACGTTGTAGAAGAACGCCACGCTCAGGCCGAGCATGGCTATGCCAAGAAAGGTTAATCCCCCAAGGCTCTCCAGAGCGGAGTAAACGTGATGATCATAGCGCTTCTTAGTCTCACTCAATCCAAAGGCTATTAAAAAGAGCACGCCTGCTCCTGCTATTGTAGCCCCTCCTTGGAAGCCCCCTCCTGGTGTTAGGTGTCCATGAGAGACTATATATGCTCCAAATATTCCTATGAGGGGAATGGTTGCTCTCGCAGTACTCTTAACTATCAACCCCATGTCTTCACTCATTGACATCCCTCCTCCGTGGTCTTAAGAGGGCAACAGCGCCAGCTATAGCCGTAAAGAGAACAGTGGCTTCGCCTATCGTATCATAACCCCTGTAGTCAAAGACTATATCCGTGACGATGTTTGTTCCTCCTACCTCCTCGATACCGTGTTCAATGTAGTACTGGTCGGTATAACGGTAGGTCTGCCAGTCCTTTCCGCTGAGACCAAACTTCAGGCCGTAATTTGGATTTGCCACTATAAGCAGAATACCGAGGATGAAAAGCAGCGCCAGAGCTCCGAGAGCTTTTTTCATGGTGCCTCACGCTCCCATCTCTCGGTTTTGGCAATTCCATAGACGACTATAGCGGTAACAACACCCGCTCCCACCGCAGCTTCAGCTATCGCAACATCCGGAGCGTGGAGCATATAGAATTCCATGCTTAGGAGAAGGCTCATTGCCGCTGAGGCCAAAGTGGCGCTTAATAAGTCTCTAAAGGTTATTATGAGGTAAGCTGAGAGTAATATGGCTATCAAAAGTCCGAACTGAAGGATTACATCGACACTTAAAACATTCATTGGACTCCACCTCTGTTCTTAATCTTCTTCTCATATGCATCGATAACAGCTTTAGCAGGCTTTACACCGCTCAAATGAGCCGCTTTTGCTATCGCATGAGCTCCTGTCGGGTTTGTTAAGAGCAGAGCAACTAAAGCGACCATGCTGTGAAGGGCCATCTGGAGATATTTTGGATCATCTGTAACTTTCAGCCGATAAAGTGCATGAACTATGACTGCCAAAACTGCAAATATGGTTCCAAATGTGGTGCACTTTGTCGCACCGTGAAGCCTCGTATAGACATCCGGGAAGCGGTGGAGCGAAAAGCTCCCCAAGAGGTTGAAGATTATGTTAATCGCCAAGAAAGAATAAATTATGTATTCTATCAATTTAATCCCCCCTGCAGATATCTCGCTATAGCCAGAGTGCCTATGTAGCTGAGCAAAGCATAAACTATGGCAATGTCAATGTAAATTGTCCTGTCATAGGCCGCTCCAAGGAGTATCATTCCTGCAACGATGAGGGTGTTTAGCGTATCAACACCAACCACCCTGTCGGGCACTGTGGGGCCAAAAAGCACCCTCAACACTGATAAAAACGCCCCAATCATGACTACCAGCGCTGAATAGAAGAATACTGGGGCGATCATTTTCCCAACCTCCTTGCCCATTTTTCAAAGGGGCCTGCCACTACTTCTGAACTCTTGGGCTCCTTCTCAGTGACGTTTATCCAATGCACATAGAGTACTTTCTCCTCAGGACAGGCATCAATAGTGAGGGTTCCTGGAGTGAGTGTAATCGAATTGCTGAGGATGGTGTACTGGGCGTCGTTCTCAAGGTTAACCGGAACACGCACAATACCGGGCTTTATCTTCCCTGTAATGACTCTATAAGCTACATCTAAGTTTGCTTTGATCATGCCCCAGAAGAGCGGGCCTATAGAATAGATTATGAACCCAATCCACTTTGAAGGCCTCAGGAATCTATCGGCTTTCTCTCCGACGATATTTCTTGTACTGTACGCAACAATTGCAGAGAATAAAACACCAGCAATAAGCTCTTCACTGCTCCACAGCATTCCCTTGGCGCCTGCGGTAAGGGTTAACCAGAGCACAAATGACCACATGAATACAATGATGAAACTCATTGTTCCTCCCTCCAATTTTTGTTTCAAAGGTGATTTAATCTTTTTTCACTTATTGTCGGTATAAATTTCGTCTGTTATTTATAAAAGAGTTTTGTAAAGCTTAGAATCAGAAATCGAGGTTTTTAACTATTGGTTGTGAATTTTAAAGCTCTCTAACAGCGTTTCTTTTACGTTGATGAACCCACCGAATGTATGACGTACATTACTGTTCATTAAACCAGAGAATGCAAAGCTTTATAAGCCCCATGAACAACTAAGAACAGCGCTCTTCTAAGAGTGCTTAAAGTCTGGAAAAGTTGGTGTTGGATATGTACGGAGATAGATATGGATTTGGTGGAAGGAGTTATGAGGCTCCGGTTAAGGTTGGAGAAAGATACACGGTTAAGATTGAAAGCATTGGTAAAGGTGGAGATGGCATAGCTCGGGTAAAAGGGTTTGTTATTTTTGTTCCAAATACCCAAGTTGGCCAGGAAGTTGAGATAGTTATTAACTCAGTTAAGAGAAAGTTTGCTTTTGCCGAAGTTATTTGATTTAAAGCTTCAACTCATGAATTCATTGCCCTTAAGGGCTCAACTCTTTTCTTTTGTCGGCCTTGTCTATGAGCGTTACTCCAATTAAGTTTTTAAATGACCTATCAAAGCCGCCTATGATGAGGATACACATCGAAACTTATGGATGCACAAGAAACAAGGCAGATGCTGAAATTATGGAAGCCATTCTGATTAGGGCTGGATATGAAATCAGCGAGCTGGATAGTGCTGATTACGTCATTGTGAACACCTGCGCTGTTAAGGATCCCACGGAAAAACACATGCGCATTAGAATTAAAGAGCTCCTAAATTCTGGTAAAAAGGTTATTGTCACTGGCTGTTTGCCTCATATAAACCCAAGCGTCATAGATGAACGTGTCTCTGCGATTTTAGGAGTTAAGAGTATCGACAGAATATCCGAGGCTGTAAAAGCAGCTGAAGCCGGTGAAAAATTCATCAGTGTTGAGGGCTGGAAAGAAAAAAGCTTGGACAAGCTTGAGCTCCCGAGGATCTGGAAAAGCAGTGTCGTGTTTGTCGTTCCCATAAGCGAAGGCTGTCTGAATGCCTGCACCTACTGTGCAACACGCTTTGCCAGAGGTATTTTGAAGAGCTACAGGCCAGAGCTCGTTGTAAAGTGGGTAAAAGAAGCCGTTGGGAGAGGTTACAAGGAGATACAGCTTTCAAGTGAAGACACCGGCTGCTATGGCTTTGATATCGGAACTAATCTGGCCAAGCTTCTGGAGGAGGTAGCGGCTATAGAAGGAGAATTTAGAGTCAGGGTTGGTATGATGAATCCGAATCATGTGATAAAATTCCTCGATGAGCTAATTGAAGTTTATCAAAATGAAAAAATCTACAAATTCCTCCACCTTCCTGTTCAGAGCGGGGATGATGGGATTCTGAGGAGAATGGGGAGGACATATACAGTTGAGGAGTTTGAGGAGATAGTTGGGGCTTTCAGAAAGAAAATTCATGAGCTGAACCTCAATACAGACATTATCGTAGGTTTTCCGGGTGAGAGTGAGGAGGCGTTTCAGAATACAGTTAATCTTGTGAAAAGAGTCAGGCCGGATAAGATAAACGTATCCCGCTATTCTCCGAGACCCGGCACCATGGCGGCAAAATGGAAACAGCTTCCGGGCTGGAAGATAAAGGAGCGTTCAAGGTATCTTCACAGGCTGCGGCTCCAGATAGCACACGAGATTAACCTTAGATATGTTGGAAGGGAAGTTGAGGTTTTAACTCATGGGCCAGGCAAAAAGGGAGGAGTTGAAGGGAGGACAATGAACTACAAAGAGATAATACTTCCAGATGCTCCGGTAGGGGAGTTCGTGAGGGCAAAGGTAGAAAAGACAAGCACAACATATTTGCTTGGGGAGATCATAGAGTTTTCTGAGTAGTTAAACCAGCAACAGGTAAAAACGACTGAAAATAAAAATAAAAACTCAAGAGGATTGGAGCTGGATCATTCACCTTTCTGACTTCAATGAACTATCTACGAAACCTCCCATTCATCCTTGGGTATTGCCTCTCTCTTTGCTGGAATTATGCAGAGAAATTCAAAGATATCGCTCAGGGCTTTGTAGCTATGTGGTTCGTTAGGTGGTACATAGAGGAAGTTGCCCTCCTTTACATGGAATTCCTCGTTTCCATTACCAATTATTCCCTCTCCTTTTAAGATGAATATCTCATGTTCCCACTCGTGTTGATGGAGTGGAATCTCAGCTCCTTTTTTGAGTACGAAGTAGCGCATGGAGAAGTTTTTTGCTCCGAGTTTAGGAGAAATCAACCATCTGATGGTTACACCCTCGAAACCAGTATCTTTCTCGGGGACTTCTTTGTAGTGTCTAACAAACATATAGTATCACCAAAGGAATCTCCATGTTTCAATATTTAAACCTAATCAAAAGGGATTTAAAGAAAAAACCAGAAGCTTTTTAGGTGAGTGCATGAAGAAGTTGATAATCCTTTTCTTAATTGGGATGATTGTTCTATCAGCTGGATGCATTAACAGTAAAACAGCTTCAACTACTTCCTCTACGAATGCCATCACCACGAGTACTGCTACGGGCACTATAACAACTTCTACAACTTCAACCCCAACTTCCTCTTCCCCAATAAAGACTCCAGGGTCTGCAACTACTACAAATACAATTTCGATGGAGATAGACTTCAAGGAATACAAACGTGGTGAGCTCCTCCAGAAATGGAGTCAGCTATTTAACTCAAAGGTAATCTACGTTAGCAAGGGATACGAAGACTTAGCAAGGCACTACTTCCCGAACGCAGAAATAAAATCCGCTGATAAATTCATAAGTGGTATAGCAATACTATCTCCTGCAGATGCGAGACCGCTGCTCAGTGGTAAGCCCATAGTTATAACGTTCAACGATTACTTTGGTTATGTGGTGTATAAAGTCGGCTTTCGCTTTGTGGGAGGCGATCAGGGGGTTATGATAATCTATAAAGAGATGGGCAGAGACAGGCTGGTATTTACAGGAACGAGCAAGGCAGGAGTAGGGGCCGCGCTTGAGTATGCTATGGAGATCAAAAATGGCAGTAGAAAAGTAAATTCTGTTTATGCACTCAGGAGAGGAGAGTTTGAAGGAATCATCGTAAAGGAAATAGGGGACAACAACTGGAATGGCATCAAAGATAAAGGGGAATACTGGCTTCTTAGAGAGATATATTTTAAGGAGCCCTTCCTCTACTACTGGCGCATGATTGATGGGGAGAATGTGACTGTCAGGGGAGGTTTCATTCGGTTTGTGAACGGCTCCACTGTTCATATATATGCTAAAAGCTTCAACATAAGTGTAAATATCCAGAATTACAAAGGAGCCAAGATAACCTACATCATTGAGAATATCAATCCTTCTGTCATGAATATCCCCTCTGGTGCGGAGGTTGGAAAAACATGGGTTAAGATCCAGACAAACAAGCGGGGTTTTGTTGTGAATGCAAAACCTGTAAGCAACTTCACATTTTTGGCTGTTGGAGATCACAGACCCGGAAGCGGCATAAAACCACCAGAGGTTTTTTTGAAGATTATGAATTTGATGAACAGGGACAGGGGCATTTTTGTGATTGACGGTGGTGATCTCGTCTATTCAGGGAAGGCTAACGAATGGGGAGAACTATTCAAGGTGTGGAAATGGGACAAGCCGGTCTTTGTTGCACCCGGAAACCATGAATACCAAATGGATGGAAAGAACATCTACCATCGGTATTTTGGCCCAGCCGACTATTCATTCAGCTTTGGTGGTTATCACTTTATCTTCATGGATGACACTGAGAACGATTACTCCCTTAGCCCTTCTCAGTGGAAATGGCTTGAAAAGGAGCTCAAAAAAGCCAGGGAAATGTATGAAAGGCCGGTGATTGTCATGCATACTCCACCGCTTGACCCGAGACCAAGAGGAGATCATTCAATGAGACGTGATCAGGGACAAAAACTCCTTCAGCTCATGAAGGAATATAACGCCTTTGGAATCTTCAGTCACATCCACATCTATTGGTATGGTGAAAAGGACGGTGTACAATTCTTGATTACAGGTGGTGGTGGGGCACCTCTGTATGCTTCACCTTCGGCAGGAGGCTTTTATCACTACGTGAGGCTCAATGCAGAAGCCAATGGAACTATCTCTGTTGAACCTGTGAAGGTTCAGTCTTAATTTTCTTTTTTTACCACTGGAATAGTCTATATAATCTATATAGCTTCCGTAGATAAATATATTCTATTTCGACAAGATATTTATATGCATCACTTAAGCTCCCTACGGTGAAGCTCGATGATAACCGTTGATCCATGGCTCTTGATAACAATTATTGTCGGCATGTTTATGGCATGGACGATAGGTGCTAACGATGCAGCAAATTCGATGAGCACTGCTGTGGGTGCTGGGGCAATAACGGCAAAACAGGCTGTCATTATAGCTGGAATTTTAGAATTTACAGGTGCTTATCTTTTTGGTAAGAGCGTTACTGAAACAGTCAGAAAGGGAATAATAGATCCCTCTAAAATCACGGACCCAAATGTTTTGATTTACGGTTCTGTTGCTGCACTTCTGGCAGCATCCTTATGGCTTCTCTTAGCTACGAAATATGGACTTCCTGTTTCAACGACTCATTCAATAATTGGAGGAATTGCTGGCTATGGAATAGTTTATGCTGGAGTGAGCATAGTTAACTGGAGCAAAATGACTCAAGTTGTTCTCAGTTGGATACTGTCTCCTATTTTTGGTGCTATCGTTGCATTTCTTGTATTTAAGGCAATAAGCAGGAGTATATTTCAAAGGAGAAACCCCATTAAGAGCGCTAAGTTCTGGGCACCTGTATGGATTGGGATGGCGTTTATCGTAATAGGGACGATGTTCTATCTCAAAGTCCTTCATGGAAAATCTCTTCTTCATGGAGTAACGGTCTATGGTACTGTTATTGGTTTTATGGCTTTTTTAACGAGCTTTTTTATAATCCGTAAAAGAATTTTTGCCGCCTCCTCTGATCCTTATCTTGGTGTTGAAGCCATTTTTAGAAGAGTTCAAGTTTTGACATCAGGATATGTTGCTCTCTCTCACGGAGCTAATGATGTTGCTAATGCCATAGGACCTGTTGCCGCTGTTTATGCTGTTGCCAGTATGGGCATAGCTGGAATGCAAGTTCCTGTGCCGAGATGGATTCTGGCAATGGGAGGTCTTGGTATTGCAATAGGTGTTGCTACCTACGGATACAGGGTTATGGAAACAGTTGGAAAGAGAATCACAGAACTAACGAATACAAGAGGTTTTAGCATAGACTTTTCAGCTGCCACAGTTGTGCTTGTTGCTTCTTCCTTAGGAATGCCTATTTCAACGACCCATACAGTTGTTGGAGCTGTTGTTGGGGTTGGCTTAGCCAGAGGAGTAAAGGCAATAAACAAGGACATCCTTAAAGATATAGTGATATCATGGTTTGTCACCGTGCCAGTGGCGGCGGTGATATCTGGAATTATATTTAAGATTTTAATGTTTGTGGGGTGATAATATGCAGGTATGGACTAAGCTCTTTGCTAAGAGCCCATTTAAACCACTTATAAAGCACGCTGAGGTTGTCATTCAGACAGTTGAAACTCTTGAAAAGGCCATAGATTATTGGGAGGCAGGTGATTACGAAACTGCCAGAAAATATGCCATAGAAGTAGATCAGCTGGAGGACATAGCTGACAGGATAAAGGAGGAGATTAGAGATAGTTTAAGCTCCAAGCTGTTTATGCCCGTGAACCGAGGAGACATCCTGATATACCTTCACATGCAGGATAAAGTTGCAGATGCTGCTGAGGATACAGCGAAATGGCTCCTCGTGATGGAGCCCAATACAGTTTCCGGTGAGATAAAGACCACTCTGAAAGAGATGGCAGAGGAAAGTATAAGAGTTGCAAAACTGGTCTATAAGGCGATTGTCCAGATGGATACTGTAATAGAGAGCGGATTCAGTGAGAGAGAAATTGAGAATGAGTACAAGCTGATAAAAGAAATTGAGAGCGTTGAAAATAAAATTGATGAATTGGATACCAAGCTGATGAGACTGGTCTTCCAGAATGCTAAGGAGATGAACTGGGGGGTTGGGATATACATACTCAACATAGCCAGAACCTTATCAAATATCTCAGATAAAGCCAAGGACGCTGCAGAAAGAATAAGGTTAATGATGAACAAATGACAAAGTGGAGAAAGAGGCTCAGATAGCTATCATTGTGGATGTCATCTGTATCTCCGTCATTTTTCTTATCTTTTCTGTGATGAACTGATCAAGCTCCTTGAGCGTCTCAGTTTCAACCTTAACTATGAGATCATATTCTCCGTAAACTACATATGCCTCTTTAACCTCCGGCATGGCAAGAAGTTTCTCCATAACCTCTCTTTCCTTTCCAGCGGCTGTAACCATCAAAATAAAAGCTGTCACCATTTCCGACCACCAAAAATATTTTATTCCTTTGGGTATTTAAGCTTATCGAAAGGCCATGTTCGAGCATTTATTTCCCGGAGAAAGGCTCCAGAGGTTTTATAAATTTCTGGGGGAGAAGGGGATTGAAAATCCCTTCCCCTTCTCAAAGGGAACGACGAGTCTGATATTCAGGGGAAAAATGCGTGAAAGGGATGTCATAATAAAGCTCACCCGTCCTGATTCTTCCAGGCATAACTTTGCTAAGGAAGCTGAAATCCTCAGAGTATTATTGGGGAAAGATATAACACCTCCACTTATTGAATATGGAATTTTCGAGGGGCTGGAATACCTCATCCGGGAGTTCGCCCCTGGTGAACCCGTACTTTATGCAGATATCGAGAAATGGCATCTCATTGAGATAGTAAAGAAAACAGCCCTTCTGGATGTTATGGGCATTGATCACGGACAGATTCAGGGGGGTAAGCACATAATACTCGGAAAAGATGTGTGGATAATAGACTTTGAGAAAGCTGGCTTTAGAAAGCCTAAGAACCTGACATCGGCGGTGGCAATGCTCTTTTTAAACGACGGCTTAATTTCGAGGAGGATAAGGGAAAAATTCGACCTTGATGTTAATTTTCTGCATCTAATTAGAACGGCCGTTGGAGAATATAAAAGAGATAAAAATGTAAAACGGATTCTCTCACTTCTTTCCAGCCTTTAGCCGGTCAAGAAAGTAGAAGATTAGAGGAATTAGAACTGCCAGCAGGATTATTCCGATTCTTGGATCAGAGAAATACCCGAACACTAAGATGACTATTATCATAATCCCTATCATCATGAAAAGGTCTTTATCAAAGAGCCTTGAGCTTGCCATTATGTTCTGTTCCCTTGAGATGTATGCAAGATAAAGAGGTATTCCCACCGCAGCTATGATAACTCC
>CAZAPD010000045.1:0-25293 GCA_964487115.1 uncultured Thermococci archaeon
CATCATCGAGCTGATGCGCTACTTCGACGGGAGCGAGCTCCAAGGCCTTTTCATCGGGGCTTACCTCAAGCTCCTCAACTTCGATAAACTGTACCACCTCTGGAACCTCTCCGCGATGCCCCCGCTGGAGGGGTGGGAGACCAGCTGGAGGGCGTGGGAGGAAGCTCTCAAGCCCGAGGTTCCCAACATCGGCTACAACGTCGTGACGAGGGCAACCCTTTACGTCGGGAAGCGCGACCTGAAGGGAGGGCTGAGGAACCTGATAGGGCATCACAACCTCGACTGGGCCGTCGCTGATACTGGCCACATACCGGGCGAGGTTCACGGGGACTGGGAGAACCCGGAGTGGTGTGAGCACAGGCGGTAAACTACTTCAGGTTCCATTTTTCCCTGCTCAGGAATAGGTAGGCCTCATCTTCCAGCTCCTTCGGGACGTAGTCTAGGGTTATCTCGGCGTTTCTGATGTTTTCCCTGATGCTTTTCCCCGTGGCGACCTGGTTCTTCTCCAGGAGTTCAGCGGTGACCTCCACTATGTCATCCTTCACGGTCTTTTCCGCGAAGAGCCTCTTTCCGACGAGCCATACTCTTTCGTTCTTCAGGTAGAAGTCCCTGCCCCTCTCGGTAAAGAACTCCGGGCCGGGCTTTATCGTTACCCTCTCACGCTCCCTCCTGTCAACCTCCAGCATTATGAACGCCTTGACACTTTTACGCCCGACGTTCCAGCCGAGGACATTGAAGCCCTCCCGTGAGAGGGCCCGCTCGAAGCCCCGCGCGCTCCTCTCCAGCTGGGGGAGCAGAACATCGTCCACCAGTTCAGGAGCATCAAATAGCAGGGCCACGAGGTGAGTTCCCTTTCTCCGAAGTTCGGAGAGGTAGTTGCCAATTTTCCTATCCGTCGGGAAGAAGAACTCCCCGGAGGGGTTCTCCAGGAACTGGGTCGATTTGAAGTAGAAAATTCCGTACTTCTCCCAGCTCAGGTTCGCCGCCACATTCCTCCTCGGATCGACGGGGTCTATGACTATCAGCGGCCTGTCGGCCTCGGCCTCACGCCTGACGGTTTTCATGGCCGTTTCGTGCTCCCGCTTTAGCCAGTTCCCGGGGTCTATTACCTTCTGCCTCAGGATGAAGTCGGCACTCTCAAGGACTTTGAGGAACGAGCCGTACCTGATGACGAGTATCTCCGCCAGATAGCCCGAAAAACCGCGAACATATATCTCGCTCCCGTAGGCGTTAATCCCCTTCAGAAAGCGCTTGAGGAGCCTGACCTCGTCGTTTCTGCCCCTCAGGTTCTCAAGAATCCAACGGTTGTGGAGTATCGAACGATCAACTGCGGTTCTCACGTCCCTCCAGCTTTTCACATCGTAGCACGGCACGAGGTCAACCTTTACCCCCCTATAGCGCGCCCTGACGTAGGGATGTTCCGCGTAGGCCACCTCGCGGGAATCGAGCCTCTCCGCTATGGCCTTGGCGAGCCTCAGGCCAGCTTCGCGGAGCTCTTCCAGGGGCGTGTCGAGAGGAAAAGCAAGGAAGAGGTCAACGTCGTGGTCTCCTGCCAGATAGGTGTCCTTTGCGAGGGAGCCGACGAAGTAGGGCTTAACGTCGAGGTCGAGGTTTTCAATGGTATCCCGCGCAATCTCTTCCAGCTCCCTCATCAGCCCCTCAACGAAGGCCCTCTCCTCCTCGGTGGGGCGTATCCTCTGAAGGACTTTTTGAAGAAGGGTTTCGACCTTCATCAACTCACCTAATTGATAGTAGGATATCAAAATATTTATATATCTTTTGTTTGTAAATTGTCAATTGGTGGTGGAATGGAGAACCTCACCGTAGTTCAGAACCCCTGGTGGGCTGACGGAGATGCCATATACCTCGACGAGAGGGTTAAGCGGGCCCTCTCCAAGAAGCCCCGGCTCATCTATCGCTTTGAACCCGTGAACAAGGTCCTCATAGGCCCAAGGCAGGTGGGAAAGACGACCTACATGAAGCTTTCAATAGCCAGTCTAATCGAGTCGGGTGTTAGCCCAAGGAACATAATGTACTTCTCGTGTGACCTCCTTAGGGATTACCGGGAGATCGTTTCCCTGGTAAGGTCATTTCTAAGAAGGGTGTCCGGAAAGGCCTACGTCTTCCTCGACGAGGTTACGTTCGTTGACGGTTGGGAGAGGGCCATCAAGTTCCTCCTTGATTCCCCTCTCTCCTCGCGAATGGTTCTCCAGGTCACGGGTTCGACTTCGGCGGGCCTCAAAAGGGAGAGCTTTCCCGGGAGGAACATAAAAGTTGAGGAGTTTCTTCCCCTGGATTTTCGACTCGCGGCGTCGATCTACGAGCCGGGGCTCAGGGAGATAGAGCTCCCCAACATGAGGCCTCGAACCCCCCGCGAGTTTTACGAGAACTCCCTTGAGCTCTACCCCTTCATTGACGAGCTCCTCGGGGCCTTTGACCTGTATCTTTCCTCTGGAGGTTATCCCCGTTCAAGTTACGAGCTCCTTGGAGGCGACATCTCCCCCGAAACGTACGAGATAGTATATAACGCCACCGTCCTCGACGTTGTTAAGCTGGGGCGGAGCGAAAGGATTGCACTCTCCCTGCTCCTCGGTCTGATCAGACGCTATGGCGATAGGGTCAGCCTCAACTCCCTTGCCAAGGAGCTTGAGATAGGCTCCCATGTGACTGTCCGGGATTACCTAGAGCTCTTTGAGGAGCTGTTCATCGGCAGGAACTACTTCCAAGTCCGGCTCCACGACATGACGCCCCTCTTCAGGAGGGAGCGCAAGTTCTACTTCCTCGACCCCCTGATCCTCGGCACATTCTCTCGGCTCTTCGGTGTAATCGTTGACGAGTCAAGGGCTGTCGAGAGCGTCGTGGGGGAGCATCTGAAGAGGGTTTACCCGACTTACTACTTTCACGGCTCGAGGGAGGTGGACTTCATAGCCGGCAACCTTGGAATAGAGGTGAAGTGGAGGAAAAGCGTTTCCCCCTCGGATTTCCCGAGGGTGGGGGTAAAAAACAAGCTCCTCCTATCCAAGACCGACCTTGAGTTCGTTGAATCCAAGAATCTCGCGGTGATTCCCGTCCCGCTGTTCCTCTTTCAGCTTCACTCAGCCAACTCAAACCTCGCGACGGTCTCGTAGATCGGGCCCTTGGGAGTTAGCGTGCTCTTCTTCAGCTCTATTGCCTCGACATCGAACTCGCCGAAGTCCTCGTTGGCAAGGTCTTTTAACGCCATCGCCAGCTCCAGCTTGTCCCTCACGAACTTGACCCTGCCTATGGTTATGTGGGCCACGAAGTCCTTTTCCTTCTTGAAGCCTAACCTTCTCATCTCCCTTTCGACGTCGCTCGCTATGGCCTTTATGCCCTCGTCGTTCTCTATTCCGGCCCATATCACCCTCACGTAGTTCGGGTTCGGAAAGACGCCGATGCCCTTAACGCGAACGCGGTGCTTCTTGTGCTTCTTCGCTATCTCCTCCAAAGCTTTCTTGACCTCCTCTGCTAAATCTTCGTCGATTTCCCCAAGGAATTTCAAAGTCACGTGAAAGTTCTCCCTTTCAACGAACTTTACCCTTGCAGCTTTGCTCCCTATCCTCTCTTGGGCCTTTAGAAGGTTGTCCCTAACCTCGTCGCTAACCTCTATAGCTATGAATGCTCTCATGTCACCACCGGGAAAAGTTGGAAATAGGAGGTTAAAGGAGTTTCCCCGGATAATTCAAGACTTAAACGTTAATCATCACTATTACTAAAAGCAACATTCAAATGGAAATCTATAAAGAGAAAGAAAATAGAGAGTCAATGAGTAGTCTGGTTTTCACGGTAGTTCACCTTAGTTGTGCTGCACTGTGTATTGCCCAAGTAGTTGCCATATACAGGGGCTACATAATATGCCTTTTAGATCCATCTTAAGTATTATCGCTCCCAACTCCAAAGGCTGCGGTCGCTACACCTGTTGCCAGAGTTCCTCTTAGAACAAATGGAAAGGAAAGCCGGGTAAAAGAGCTGTATGATAGTGAAATCAGGAGACTTAAAAACAAAACCTACTCCGTTACCACTACAGGAAACTCTTCCCACGGGAAAACTATCCATTTATCTGTCCTGAAAACATAGAAGTCAGGCATTACCTTTGTCCATGGCTTAACTGCAAGGCATGCTATTTTTATTTCAGAAGCTCTTAATCTTTTCACTTCATCGATAACAACCTCAAGGGTCTTTCCAGTATCGCTAACATCATCGACTATAACTACCTTTTTTCCCTCTAAAGAGCCATGAATCGGTATCATAATCTTCGGCTTTTCCATTCTTTCCTCAATATCCTTGTAAAACTTGACGTCGATTATCTTGAGTTCTATATCTCCGAGGATATGACTAAGTCTTACAGCAGGGATCAACCCCCCACGTGCTATTCCGATTATAACATCTGGATTATAGCTTCTTAATGCATCAGCGAGTGCAAACATGGCTCTATCTGTCTGCCACCATGTGAGATAAACTTTATCCATGTTCTCACCTCCTTTGTATGCTTTTAGATTAAAAAGAAGAGCTTAAAAACTCAACGTTTACAAATTTTTGTCAAAATTGGAAAGAAGAATCAGCTTATGACGCACTTGCTCCAGCCGCAGCGCGGGCAGGTGGTGCAACCGCTCTCCATCTTTAGTTCAACGAGCTCGCCCTCGCTCTCGTAGCAGACAGGGCAGTAGGCAACCCCAAGGAGCTCCTTTATCTTCTCCTCAGGGATTTCTGGCTTCTCCGCGTGGTGGGGGTGCTCGTGCATGGGTTTTACCGGAGCGGGCCTGCTTATCGAGAAGCTCAGACCGCTCTCGGTCTTTTCCTTCCCGTTGGTGCCGTTGAGTATGGCCTCAACGTTGATGAACTTGGAGAGCCAGGGCTCCGCCTCAACCACAGCCTTCAGCTTTTCAACCGCGTATTTGCTCGGCCTGGCCTTGACGCGCTGCTTCTTCTCGCCCTCGACGCTGTAGACCTGAACGCTGAGCGAGCCGTCACGGTAAACTGTTATCCCCTTGCAGCCGAGCTTGTAGGCGAGCAGGTAAGCGGCCTTAACGTCCTCAACGGTGGCATCGTTGGGCATGTTTATGGTCTTGCTTGCCGAATCGGTGAGCCAGAGCTGGATGTTAGCTTGAGCCAATATGTGGTCGAGCCAGTGGATGTCCATTGACGTGACGAAAACGCGCTGCATATCCTCGGGTATCTCCTCAAGCCCCTGGATAGAGCCGTAGTTGTCGCTTATCTTCCTGAGTATCTCGTCGCTCCAGAGGCCGCGCTTCTTGAGTTCGGACTCGAAGACCGGGTCAACGTAGTAGAACTCACCGACGGTGACGCTCTTCTTATAGACGAGGGCAAAGATAGGCTCGATTCCGCTGGAGGTGTCGGCTATCATGCTGACCGAACCGGTCGGCGGGCAGGTGGTCGTCATTCCGTTTCTGACGCCGTGGCGCTTGATCTCCTCGGCCAGCTCGTCCCAGGGTAGGTTCCAAATCTCGCGGTGGTAGAAGCCCTCAAGGGGCAGCTCACCGTCCCTGTATCTGCTCTTCTCGTAGAGCGGGAAGGGTCCGCGCTTCTTGGCGGCTTCGACCGAGTATTTGTATGCGTAGAAGGTGAGGTACTCTGTGGCCTTCCTCATGAAGTCGTAGCCTTCCTTGCTGTTGTACGCTATGCCAAGCTTGAAGAGGGCATCGGCCAAACCCATTATTCCGACACCTATGCGCCTCGTGAGCTTGGTGTTCCTGTCTATCTCGGGCAGAGGGAACTTGTTGACGTCAATGGCGTTGTCGAGGTACTTGGCGACCTTCTGAATGACATTGGCGTACTCGTCCCAGTCGAAGTAGGGCTCCCCGTTCTCGTCGTACTTCACGAACTTCGCGAGGTTTATGCTCGCCAGATTGCAGGATTCGTACTCGTAGAGCGGCTCTTCCCCGCATGGGTTAGTCGCGCGGATTTTTTCGCCCTTTGCGGGCTCCAGAACGTTTCTCTTGTTTATGACGTCGAAGAACACGACGCCGGGATCGGCCTTGGCCCAGGCCATATAGGCGAGCTCCTCGAAGAGGCTCTTGGGGTCAATTTCCTTGACCCTTTCGCCCGTCCTCGGGTTGATGAGCGGGTAGCGCTTTCCTTCCCTGAGGGCTTCCCAGAAGTCGGCCCAGATTCCGACGCTTATGTTGAAGTTGCTGAGCACGTTCGTTCCGACGTTCTTCTCCTTGGCGTGGATGAACTTCTCTATGTCGGGGTGCCAGACTTCAAGGATGCCCATGTTGGCTCCCCTTCTAACGCCTCCCTGCTTAATGACGTCGCTGACGGCGTCGATGAGGTGCATGAAGCTGACGGGGCCGCTCGCTGCACCGGTCGTCGTTCCAACCAGATCGCCCTCTGGACGGAGTTTTGAAAAGTTCAAACCCGTTCCGCCGCCCATTTTTTGTATCATGGCCACGTCGTGCGCCGCCTTCATTATGCTCTCCATGTCGTCCTCTATTGGGACAACAAAGCACGCCGAGAGCATGCCGAGCGGTCTGCCCGAGTTGATGAGCGCGGGGGTGTTCGGCATGAATATCTGGCTGGTCATCAGTCTGAAGTACTCCTCCACCTCGTCTTCATAGCGGTCGAAGGCGCCGTTTTCGAGCATCTTTATTACATCGTCGATTGAGGCCTTCATCTGACCCTTTTCCGCCAGCTCGCGGTAGAGGTTCAGGAGCCTCTCAAAGTGGTACCTGTTGAGCCTGAACCTTCCGATGGAGAGCTTTCCGTCATACTCCTCAAGTCTCTCCATGTAGTGCTCCACTCTGCCCAGATCCTGCTCATGTCCGCCGTTTTTGTCAAAAACCCTCTCGTCGTAGAGCAGATTGGGAATAACAGCCAGCACAGAGACTCTCTTAAAGAGTTCTTTTGGACTCTCTATTATTTTACCCTCCTCGTTTTTTATAAGGTAACGGGAGGCTAAAACGCGGAGAGCATTGATGGAAAAGCGTTTGTCGATTTCATCCAGCTTGTCTTTATTTAGGATTTTTCTTTTTTCCTCACGAATTTCAGCTTTTTTCTTTCTGTAGATTATATACGCCTTTGCAACATCAAAGAGACCAGCCCTCATAAGTTCGAGCTCGACTATATCCTGGATATTCTCTATGTGAGGAACCTGCCCATCATAAAGCTCGTTTATTCTCCTGACAACCCTTCTGACAACCCTATTGAGAAGCTTCTCATCTCTTACTCCCACTTCAAGCATTGCCCTTTGGATAGCCCATTTTATACGCTCTTTATCAAAAGGTACAATCCTTCCGTCTCTTTTCATCACTTTTTCAACAGTCATATAAACACCCCTGCCATATCATTGGATACAGTTGCATATCATAGTAAGAACATCAGTAAAGAGAAGTCAGGATTTCGGGTAAATATACCTTACCCATGAAGAAGTTGCCAGAGTGACAAATAGTGTAATGCAACTCCGTCGCATTAATAAGAAAAAGAAAACTCCAAATGTCGGATATTTTATCCATTTACAGGCTCTCATACATTATTTTAAGTCTGTATGCATGTTTGAGCTCTTCTCCAGCCATCATTTGAAAAATTTGGGCCAATGAACCTTTTAAAATTCTCTCTAACTTTGTATATAACTCATAAGAGTGTTTTTCCCTCACAAGAGCTTCAAGAATTAAATCTTCGAGACTTTCCGGCATGGCTCTCTCATCGGAGAAGAATGGTTCTAAACTCAGGACATCCAGATAATCAATGATCGCAGTCCCCTCGAAAGTTCCTTCACTCAGGAAGCCCTCAATGGTTTTTCTATGTCTCAGTTCTTCTTCTGCCAACCATCGGAAATGATCAATAAAGGTGGATGCTTGATAAACAGCAAATGTTTCCCCAAGTTTATACAGGTTATAAAGCTCATTTTCCTGCCAGATAATTTTTTCAAGGAGCTTCTGAAGCTGCATTCAAATCTACTCCTCTTTGATCAGATTTCCTATAAACTCATGCAAGTTTTCTTCAACCCTAACGCGTCTGTAGAAGTTATATTGACCTATCAAAAATTCGTAGTGTTCTTTCTCGTCCCCTGCCAAAGACAGGAAAATTTCCCTGTACCTCTCATCGTCAAAGCTATCAGCTATGGATTCATATATCCTCTCAGCAAGCTTTTCAGAGTAGATTGCAATCTCCAGAACCTCAAGATAGTCACCGACGGTTTCTATGTCATGTTTGACTTCGTCCACCCATGTTGAGGAAGAAACCTTGGGAAGTTGTCTATCTGGAAACAGCTCACTGAAAATTGTGAGAATTTTCTCTCTGTGCTCCTCTTCACTTTTGATGAACTGCCTGAATCTTATTTTCGCGTGAAGCTCCTCGATTTTTTCCGAAAGCATTGTGTAAAGCCTGATAGCATCCTCCTCACCCTTAATTGCATAACCTAGTAACTGCTTAAGGGAGAGCTTTATAAGTTCTTTCAGAATCATGCTAACTCTTTCTTCAACCTTTCCATCAATATCGATGTTCTCCATGGGAATCCCCATTTATATTTGTGAGCTCAAGGTTAAATAGTTAACCAGAACATTTCAGATAATCAAGCAGCTCTCTAATGCTGGGTAAGATCAAATCAGGCTTTATCCCACTTTTCTCAACATCTTGGAGGTTGTTGACTCCTGTAAGAACCATTATTGCCTTGGCTTTGATTTTTCTTGCAAATGCTATATCAGTATCAAGCCTATCTCCCACAAACCATACTTCTTCTTCATCCAGCTTCTCTTTGACTATCTCCCATACGGGTTCGTAGGGTTTTCCTATTATCAATGGCTCTTTTTCTGTAGCGACTTTTAGAGCTGCAATAATTGAACCCGCTCCGGGTACTATTCCCTCTTCAGAAGGATACGTAGTATCAGGATTTGTTCCTATGAATTCCGCCCCGTTTCTGATGGCCAATGTTGCATATTTCAGCTTTTTGTAGGTTAGCTCAGTATCCAGTCCAACAACTACATAGTCTATCTCCTTCCATCTTTCTCCGGCTTCTTCAGGCCATATTATCTCCCAGTTTATGCGTTTGATTTCCTCAATAAGCCCCCTCCCACCCACTACAAAGACTCTGCCTTTTTTGAAGTGTTTCTGGAGATAGCGGGCTGCAGCATACCCGGAGGTGATAATCTGCTCCTCATTAACGTCAATTCCAAATCTCAGAAGTTTTTCCCTGTACATTTTTGCAGTTTTAGTTGAATTATTGGTGAGAAAAATGAAAGGAATGCCTTTTTCCTTTAAAAAGTTGATAACCTCTTCCGCACCTTCTATAGGAGTGTTTCCCCTGTAGAGCACGCCGTCCATATCGAATATTATCCCGGTCATATTTGACTCACTGTCGCCAGCATTTTCTTTATACTTTTTAAAGTTTCTATAAGATTGTTTAGATCCTGTTCAATTCCAAGTTCTTTTGCATTCAACTTAACGGTTACAGTAGTATCTATAGGCACTTCGACTTCTTGATTTATGGGGACTTCGATGACTTTATTAAAAGGCACCTTGATTTTCATGTTCATAGGTACATTGACGTCGAAATTGAGAGGAACTTTTACAGGGAAGGTCTTATTAACATGAACGAGTACGGTAGTATTTATGGGAACATCAACATATGTATCTATTGGAAATGTTATCTCTGTTTCTTCACCGTTGATAACTGTCGTGGTGGTAACGTTCTGAAGTATGTGTGTCCTAACGGTAGTGACGACTGGGACCTCCACATAGTCATCGACCGGTACATTTAACTCCAACATTTTATTTACAGGAACTGTCAAATTTTCCTTTATTGGTACCTCAAAAACTGTGGAAACTGGAACCTTGGCTTTTAGGTTTATTGGCACTTTTATTTTATCTCTAACCGGAACGGTGACTATAATATCCTGGGTCTTTATTTTTTCCAGTGATGAAATGGTGGCATCTATATTTGATGCAGCCATTGAGGCTCCTTTGTAGGCGATGTACAATTCGGCTAAATTCAAAACTAACAAGAAAATCACAATTCCTGTGAGGATCCCGGTTAGTACCTTCCCCATAGTGTTATCACCTCCTAATTGCTATTTTATTACTTCTATATTAAGTTTTAGGCTCTGAATGGTACCATTTATTGCTTTGAGGATAAGGTTGGTAGCGTTAGTTTCGGCATAGTTTCCGTCCGGAGGAGCAGGAGGGAGTAAAGGTGGCTTATCCTTAAATAGAAGGAACCAAAGCTGCCATCTTCCGGGTTTGTCTATGCTAAATGTATAATTTTTTTCAAATTGTGGAGTCCAGTTGCCTTCTATATTCACAGGAATGCTGGGTAATGTTATATTAAACCAGCCGGGCATGGGATACATAGCGTGTATTTTAGTTGTGTTTGTTCTGAAGTCATAGGTGAGGTTGACCAGCCATATCTGGACATAGTATGTTACATTCCTGTGTTCATGATTGACAATTCCCAGAATCACAGTGCCCTTTTCTCCGATGGTTAGGTTCGTTGGATAATCTGCGGCTTTTCCTCCAGGACCTAAGATATAAAACTCTGTAAATGCCTCTCCCTGCTTTGGATGAGTTATTACATAGGCAAGTGTCCCAATCGAGGTTAGAATAGCTATTATTAAAATTACGGTTAGGACTTTATCGAGTTTGCTTGATTGTTCCCATTCAAGTTCTTTTTTAAGTTTCTCAATGCTAATCCATGGAATCCACGGTTCAAAGGCGTTTATACGGCGGTAGATTGCAACAGTAGAAAATATAATGTTGAATATCGTCAGGCTAATCAGAATAGGGATCAGCCTAATTCCCCATGGAGTATAATTTAAAGCTAAACCAATAAGTGGAACAATGGCTATGCTTAATCCAAAGCTTAAGGCCACTCTTTCAAGATTGTCAAGCTCTTTCCTATTTGGGAAAAGGGCAGTTATGAAGACATAGCCGGGAAAGAAGAGTACAAAGGCTAAACCAAGAGCTTTTCTCAACAGGCTGTGTGGAGTGTACAATATCAAAAGATCGAGGGTGATTGAGAGCAGTATAATTATTATTAAATCCCAGTAATTTTTTAGTTTCATTCAACCCACCACAAATAAAAGCGGAGAGGGGTTTAAAATGATTTCCAATTCAGGGTTTCTTAATGAGCTTCACCTCTATGGGAGTCACATCCTTTATCTCGCCTAAGAGGACAAAAATCAGTGTCAGACCCACAATGACAAGTGCTTGTGCTCCTGCATTCGGTAATCTGTTTTTTATGGCATATAAGAACGCTATCAATAAGGTCCACCATCCTATCGCATAAAATGAGGCCTTTCCGAATCTGCGGTAAGCTATGTAAAACGCCACAAATCCAAGAACTGGTAGGAAGGTGTAGAGTGTGAAGGCCGAAATTGTGAGCACACCGAGGAGTATAAATTCCTCCTTTGAAGGGCTTTTAAGTTCAACATCCCTGAGGATGTCATCGAGCACTACTATAATAGAAAAAGCTACTGTTACTCCATTTATTCCATCCAAGGTATATATTGAGCCGGGATTAAATGAAAACGCAATTATTATGACATATATGTAAAAGATCAGCAGAGCGATATCTCTGCTCTTCAGCGCAACAGCATATATTATTGGTGTCAGGAGGAGTATGTAATTCCCCGTAAGTATGGCGGTTAAGATTGAAGCTATTATCCCTATCATAGTTTCTCCACCACCTTTGGAATTAGATCTTTTGGTCCTACTTCAATTATCTTTGTTTTCCCCATGAGTTTTTTCAGAAGTTTTTTCCTCTCCACATAGCGCATGTAAAGGAGTTTGAGCTTTTCTTCATTTAGGGTGTTCTTATCCATAAAAAATATCGGGTTTGGATACAGAACTACTACTGTGGAGCCTCTCTTTTCGAGAATGTTTACAGCTTTCAGTATTTCCCTCGGATGAAGCCCTATATCATCTACTATTATTACATAGGAATTGGCCTCAACTTTGAGGGCCGCTCTCACGAGACCCGATGTATAAATCCCCCTGCGCAATGAAAGAATCTTCCGGGTTAAGTGGGATTCTCTCTCAAGGGATGAAGCCTTTATAGGAGGGATCCCTTTCTGGGGTGCAAGTTTAAGCTCTCCTACAAATGATTTTCCATCCCTTGGATTCGGAACAACCTTAACGACCTTATCAGTATCATAGGCTATTCCGTTTATCATGTAGCCAAATTTCCTGAAATACTGAACAAGTTGAGCCGTTATCAGGATCAGGTAGTCGACTTTCAGGTTCTTCAGCTCGCGCCTGAATTTTCTATCGACATTTATTAGTAAATATATTTCGCTGAGGGTTTCCCTGTAGAATTCCTTAACTATGAGTTCGCCCAAGCGTGAGGTTGATTTCCAGTCGATTTTTCTCACATCGTCTCCTGGACGGAATTCCCTTAACTCCTTGAAATCCATGGTTTCAAGCCCTATACCAAGTGCTCTTTCCACTTCAGCTATAGCCTCAACGGGTCTTTTTATTTTCAATGCCTCTCTGATACTCCTTGCAGAGGGCAGAACAAGAAGTTTCTCCTCCTTAAGGTGCATCTCCTTATAGAATAGACCGGGTTCATCCTCAAAGATCACATCTTCTCTAAGCGGTATGTATCCCTTTCTCTGGGGGACTATCGTCTGTTCAATGAATTTCACTTCTCCTGGTTTGAGTTTAACCTCAATATCTCTTGCAAAAACGAATTCAGATTCCTCTTTTATCTTGAGCCTGCCTGCGGTTTCTGAGAGATTTTCTACTTTGATACTGGCCTTCAGAGGTTCAAGTTCTGTACCTCTCTCAGGCAATCTCCTCTGCACTTTTATTTTCGGATTAAAGCTGAGTTTTGCCATAGTGTAGTATCCGGTTATTCCGGCAGCTATCAGGGCAGGTAGGATATTCCCTGTTAAGTATGCTCCTGCAGACAGTACTGCAGCCAGAGAGAGAAGTAAATCAGTTCTCTTCATTCAGTGGGCACCTCTACCCTGTCTAAGGCATCCATTACAATCTCCTTGCCTGTTATGTTGTCTATTTCATATTCGGGCTTAACTATAATTCTATGAGCCAGAACCGGGAGGGCAAGCTTCTTAACATCGTCTGGTATGACATAGTTCCTACCGCTGAGGTATGCATGCACCCTTGCAGCATAAAGAAGGTGTTCTCCAGCTCTTGGTGAAGCTCCAAGTATTACCCTCTCATCCAATCGAGTCTCTTTCACTATTGAGTAAATGTAATCCACTATTGCATCGCTAACGTGAACCTTTCTGAAGTCTTTCTTCGCATGCAGTATTTCCGATGATGGAACTACTTGTCTGGCTGCACTGAATTTACCAAGAGATTTTCTTTTGAGCATAAGTTTCTCCTGCTTTTCATCCAGATATGTTAAGTCTATCTTCATCATGAATCTATCTACCTGAGCCGCTGGAAGGTTGTAAACGCCCTCAAGCTCGATGGGATTTCTTGTCGCTATCACTATAAATGGTTCTGGAAGTCTAAGTGTCACACCTTCTATTGTGACCTGCCTCTCTTCCATGGCCTCAAGTAAAGCTGACTGGGTTTTAGGCGATGCCCTGTTTATTTCATCCACAAGAACAACATTGGCAAATATAGGACCCTTTCTCATTTTAAAGTCTCCTGTTCTCATGTCATAGAACGTGTGTCCTAAGATATCTGCGGGTAGGATGTCTGGGGTCATTTGAATTCTAACAAACTTTAAACCAAGTGTGCTTGCAAAGTTTTTGCTGAGGGTTGTCTTGGCTATCCCAGGGATGCCCTCCAAGAGAATATGACCTTCAGCTATAAGAGAAATTGTCATGAGCTCGATTATTTCATCCATACCCACCACAGCTTTTCCAACTTCCGCTTTTATTTTTTCAAGTATCATGTTAATCACCCATGCGTTCTATCATTGCAAGAACTTCCTTTTCATTCCATCCGTTCCTTTTTGAGAGTTGGATTGCCAGGGTTATTAAATCTTCTTTTTCCCCCCTGAAAAATCTGTCTATAAGGGATGATATAGGCTTAAGGAGATAATCCAAAACCCCAATTTCAATCAGGAGTATAACAATGCCCATAATTATTAACATTTTTCTTGCCTTGTCGACAGGTAGGATTCTTGTAATTGTAACTGTTCCGGCACTATAGAGGTTAAAGTCCATGTGATGGGCTTCATCGATGTATACAGTGCCTCTACCAATATAGTCTATCAGATTGCTTATAAAGGGCTTGTTTTCAGTAAAAAATTGATTTGTAAGGATATCTGGATCCGAGAGCACAATAACCTTTCCATCTCCATAAGGAATCTCGGTGAGTATGGGAAACTGGCCTTGATGGAAGTTGACCATAGCAACTTTACTTGAATAGACCTCTCCTTTTCCTGAGGCTGTAATGGCCGAGGGTTCGTTCATTATTATCCTGCTCACGTTTCTTCCAAGCACCGGATCATTTATCCTGACGGTTACTATAATCCTATCATCCTTATTATAGAAAAAGTCTCTCAGTGGAGATTTTGAGATTCTCACAGAGAGATTAAGCTCCTTGAGTATCTGATCCCCATTTCCAAAGTCATCAGCTATAAAGAGCGTGTTTCCCCTTTTTACAAAGTCCTTGATCTGAGCGAGTTCAGCTGAGGTGTATGATACATCAGGAGCAATTACAATGAGAACCCCATTTTTATCCTTCAAATTCTCCATGTCAAAAGACTGGAAGAGAGGCACTACATCCACACCTTTCGAATGGAGGAGAATGGCAAATCTCGCTGTTCCATCCCAAGCAGTATTGAACATGCTGTAGGGAGTTGAGCTCTTGAAGATGGGAACTGTCAGTGGCATTGCTACAAGCGCCATCATGAGTACTATCCCGGTGGTGTATACCACAAACTTTCTCATCTATACCCCTCCAGAACCTTTTTGACTCTCTCTCTGAACTCCTTCTCTTCCTCTCCTGTGAGCGGCATGCTTCCATAGACCAGTTTCTCATGAAGCTCCGTTATTCGTTTCATGTCTTCATATATTTTGCTATTCCTAAAGAGCATGAGAGCTTCTCTTGGAGTGAGATTCTCGCTGATTCCCAAAATTTTCCTGAGGAATCCATAAAGCCCTGCCATGTCTTCGGGCAGACTAACCGCAGGTTTCTCCTCTTCAGGAAGTTTAGGATATCCTTCTCTCCTCACCATAGTCTTCTCCTTATGAGGCTTCTTTGTGTATATGGATGCTAAGATTAGGAATGCAAGAATTAAGAGTATCATGACATACCTTTTCGCCATGCTTGGGGGATTGACAACATTTAGGATAATCACATTTGATATTGCTCCTGCATGGATGCTATCTCCCCTAAATTTTACATATACCTTCAGTTTTCCTGTATCGTTAGGCTTTATGAAAAAGGAAAAACTGCCATTTACTGCGGTTATACTGATATAAGGTCTATTATTTAAATATACCACGAGTGGAGCTGAGAGGGAGGGTGTCATATTACCTGTGAATTCTATTTTCTCTCCTTTATACCCCTCCGAAGGACCGCTGAGTGTTATTGATGTCGGATATTTGCTGAAGATTAGGGAAATGTTCTTTGCTGCTGCTGAATGTGCATTATCACCCCGGAATCTGGCAGTGAGCTGTATGATTTGCGGAATATTTGAGGTATAGATTGTGTAAAATGCCCCGTTTTCATCTGTAAGTAGTGTTCTGTTTCCAATAGAAATTTCCTTATGTTTAAGTGCATTCCCATAGTAGTCTATCAGCTGTCCTGAGACATTTAACTCGGAGCCCATCAGTCCACTGAATGTATCGCTCATTATGAAAAGCGAAGGGATTTTTCGAACTGTGATTGGGATTGTATTCGACCTATTGGTTCCTTGGAGGGCATATATGGTGTAATTACCCAGCTTTCTAAAGGAGTACTCCACTGAGAACATGCCTTTCTTGGGGGAGGTGAATATCACCATTGAGCTGTTCTTTCCGAGTATAATTATCTGAATGCTATCATTTGAGGGAGTCGAGCCATATATTGTTATATTTTCGTGGAGGATGGGTTTTGTATTTGAAATAAAGATTTCAAATTTTTCTGCATGAATCTTTGTGGAGGTTATCATTTCAAGAATCTTCCGCAGATAGCTTCGTACCCTTTCAGTCTGAGATGTAAAATTAAGAATTTTCGTTCCATTCATAAGTTTTATTGAATCAATAAGTTCGAGATCCTTATTCATAGTCTCAACCGTCCTTCGTATCCCTGCCACAAGTGCGCTGTTCGGCTCCTTCTGAAACTGAAGCACGAGTGAGGTTAACTCCTCGAGGTTTTGAGAAAAGTCATAAAATGGTGGTATCACCTCCATGACCTTAGCATTGATGCCCTTATTTTGATAATAGATTGATTCGAGCTGTATAAGTTCAAGCTCGGTTGTGGTGTTGTTTGCAAGTTGAATGCTGTAGGGATTATTTTGGAGAGAATACCTGAGTGAGTGTTCAAATTTAACAAGGGTCTTTGAGAAATATTCATATATGAAAATATCTCGACTAATGGGTTTTTCAACACCTTTTGCCGAGACTGAACCAATGCTGGAGCATATTATTAGAGCCACCATTATTACACCAAGAACCCTTTTCATGCCTATCACTTCCATAAAGAATATAAAAGCTTTTAAGGTTATCCAATTTGGGTGCTAAAATGAGCAGGACTGTAGGAGCGGCTTTAATCGGCGTTGGTATCATCCTCTGGTATTATGGTGGTACTTCATCCAATACCACGTTCATAAACCTCGGTATCGGTTCTATTATCCTTGGATTGGTAGTTGCAGCTTTTCCTGCCAGAGGATATGTCAGTAAAGAGGCCCTTGAGTTAAGCTGTAGTGATATGAGTGGGTTTTTTGAAAAGATTGTAGAAAATCTTGAACTCGGGGGAAATCCCGTCTTTATCCCTCCCTATGAAAATCTCCCCCAGGGAGGAGTATTTATCCCCAAGGTCAAGGACTTCAGATTGAGTCTTGGAAGGTTTGATGAAGGGGATGTTTTTGTTACAGGAAGTGAGCGAGAAACCGGGGTCTTGATAAGTCCTGCTCCGGGTTATGCCCTTCTTAGATATTTTGAGGAAAACTATGGGGAGATAAGGAACACAGATGTTGCCTATGCATCATCTGTGATCTCAGGGGGATTAAGTGCTTTGGGTATCGGGAGTGCGGAGGTTTTTGAAGAGGATGATACTATGGAAGCATACATAAAGCCTCTCCTCTCGAAAGTTGATAGTGTCTGGAGTGATCCCATTTCCTCCGCGGTTCTCCTCGGCGTGGCAATGGCAACTGGCGAGCTTATCTCTGTGGAAGAGGTTCAGAGAGTTAATAATTACCTGAGATTAAAAATCCGAAAGCTCGGGAGTGTGGAAGAATGGCTATGAGAGAGAACATGCTAATTTTTCTGGCCTTCTGGATTGTTCTGAGTGGACTTTTAAGCCCGTCCTTGAGGATTTTCCTGACTGTGTCTCTGATAGGAATCCTAATTGTTCTGGAGATTGGGGAGTTTTATCTTCCAAAAGAAACAAAAGAAATCCTGAAGATTTCATCATACTTTCTCCTGCTGATATTTGCCTTCATAGTGGCTCAGAAGGTTTATGAGGTTATAAAAGGATGATCTCTAACCTGCTTTGATAACAATTCTTCCAAAAGATGCAACGTTTCCAACTTTCATGCAAAATATTTATATACTACCTCCTCTGCTTAATTAAATGTCATTAAATATCATTAAAGCTGGAGGTGTTTGCTATGGCAGATGAAAAGAAGTATACAACTGTTTCGATTCCAAAACCCCTCTATGACAAGATTAAAGCAAGAATAGAAGGAACTGGCTTTACTTCAGTTTCAGACTATGTTACATATGTTTTGAGGGAGGTCTTGGCAAGCTTGGAAGAAGAGGAGAAGGAGGAGGTATTCAGCGAAGAAGAAGAGGAGAAAGTTAAAGAAAGACTTAGGGCTCTTGGATACCTCGATTGAATTTTTAACTCTTTTTAGGTGATAATTATGGTTTCTAAGCCGCATGGTGGGAAGTTAATCAGGAGAGTGGCCGCTGAAAAGACGAGAATGAGGATTCTGAGTGAGCAGCATGAATACCCTTCCGTTGAGATAGACCATGGAAAAGCGATTGACCTTGAGAATATAGCCCATGGAGTCTACTCTCCACTGAGAGGTTTCCTTACGAGTGACGACTTTCAAAGCGTCCTTGATCATATACGTCTCAGCGACGACACCCCTTGGAGTATTCCAATAGTTCTCGATGTTGATGAGCCCAATTTTGAAGAGGGTGATGCCATTCTGCTCTATTACAAAGACACTCCCATAGCGAGAATGCATGTGGGTGAGATTTACACATACGACAAGAGGGAATTTGCCCAAAAAGTATTCAGGACTACGGATAAAGCTCATCCGGGCGTTGTTAAAGTGTATTCAATGGCCAAATACCTTGTCGGCGGTGAAATCGAGCTCCTCAATGAAGTGCCGAATCCCTTCGAGAAGTACACCCTGAGGCCAGTTGAGACGCGGGTGCTCTTTAAGGAGCGCGGGTGGAAAACCATTGTGGCTTTCCAAACAAGGAATGTGCCACATCTCGGTCATGAATACGTGCAAAAAGCAGCTTTAACGTTCGTTGATGGCCTTTTTATCAACCCAGTCCTTGGGAAGAAGAAGAGAGGGGATTATAAAGATGAAGTAATAATCAAGGCTTATGAAGCCCTCTTCAAGCACTACTACCCGAGAAATGCGGCGACGCTCGCAACAGTACGCTATGAGATGCGTTATGCTGGACCAAGGGAGGCAATCCACCATGCAATAATGAGGAAGAACTTTGGAGCAACTCACTTCATAGTTGGGAGAGATCATGCAGGAGTTGGCGATTACTACGGCCCCTACGAGGCTTGGGAACTTTTCGATGAGTTTCCCGATCTGGGAATAACCCCAATGTTCATACGTGAGGCTTTCTACTGCAGGAGATGTGGGGGAATGGTTAATGCCAAAATATGCCCACACGAGAGAAAGTTTCACGTACATATAAGCGGAACAAAGCTCAGGAGAATGATAACGAGCGGTGAAAAGCCGCCTGAATATATGATGAGACCTGAGGTCTATGAAGTGATAAAGAGCTTTAAGAGGCCCTTTGTAGAGTGATTTCCATGTTAATTATACATCACTGGGACACAGATGGCATAACTTCAGCGGCCCTTGTTGCAAAAGCTTTGAGGTTAGAAGACTTCACTAACCTGAGCCCCCCAATAGGAGAGTTCAGATTTGACCTGAGGATTAGAAAAGCCATTGAAGAGGCCAAAAATATCTACGTCCTCGATCTCAATTTAGTCCACGAAGTCGAGGGCATAGAGAAAGAGACCGTCTTCATAGACCACCACATCCAGCCGAGAATCAGAAATCCAAGAATCAAGCAGATAAATCCATTACTGGAGGGAAATGAAGTCCCCTCAGCCTCCTTCGTGGTTTCATCTTATTTTTCCCTCTGGAACGCTTGGAGCGCTTTGGGAGTAATCGGCGATATTGGAAGCAAAGCCTTTGAAATTCCAAAAGTTGGAGAGCTCCTAAGAAAAGAAGGGCTTACAAAGGAGGAAGCTTTGAGATTAGTTCAGCTCATTGATTCAAATTACATCGTAATGGAAAGGGAGAGCGTGGAGAAGGCCGTTGAAATACTTTTAAGCTCAACTCTCAGAGAGCTTTTGGAGTACGAGCCGTGGATCAAAAACGTTGAGGCTATAGAAAGAGCAATCCAAGATGCCTTCTCCCATGTAGAGCCAAGGGATGGGTTTGCGTTCATAGAATTCGTGAGTCCATTCAATATAATCTCAAAAATTGCGAGGAAAGCAGTATGGAAAGCTGGCTATGAAGGGGCAATCGTGGTGAACAGGGACTTCCACGGGAAAGGCCAGATATACTTTAGAATCTCCTCCAAGTTGAAAGGGAGAATAAACATGAGTGAGATTATTGGCACTCTCAAAGAAAAGGGCTTCAACGCAGGTGGAAAAAGCGAGGTTTTGGGCTGCATTTGCGAAAAGGATAGAATAAGCGAAGCTTTAGAGATAATTAACTCTTATCTGAGGTGATTGAGATGGAAAACGTTAAGAAAGTCTTTGTTATCGGTTTAGATTCAGCTCCTCCAGAGCTTTTGTTCAACAGGTTTTTGAATGACCTACCAAACATAAAGAAGCTCCTGAAAAAATCAATTTATGGCCCGATGCAGAGCACGATTCCAGCAATCACTATTCCTGCATGGATGGTCATGGCCACAGGCAAAACACCCGGAGAGCTCGGCTTATACGGCTTTAGACATAGAAAGAAGGGAACGTACAACGACATCTGGATTGCCCACGCATTAATGGTTAAGGAGAAGGCCGTTTGGCACCACATAGCTGAGAAGGGTAAAAAATCAATTTTAGTTGGTGTTCCTCCGAGCTATCCCCCAAGGCCAATCAACGGTTACCTCGTGAGCTGTTTCATAACTCCAGATGCTTCAGTTGACTATACCTATCCAAAGGAACTCAAAGGTGAGATTGAGCGCTTAGTCGGCGAGTACATCTTTGATGTAGTCTTCAGGAAAGAGAATAGAGATGAGGTTAAGGAGCAACTCTGGGAGATGACAAAGAAGAGGTTTGAGGTTATCCGCTACTTAATCCAAGAAAAGGAGTGGGATTACTTTCAGTTCGTGGATATAGGTTTGGATAGAGTCCACCACGCCTTTTGGAAGTATTTCGACGAGAACCACCACCTCTATCCCGGCGACGACAACCCCTACAAAAACGTAATTCCCGATTATTACAGGCTCCTCGATGAGGAGATAGGCAGAACATTGGAGCTCTTGGATTTAGATGAGACCGCTATCATAATAGTTTCAGACCACGGGATAAAGGCCATGAAGGGAGCTTTCGCAATAAACCAGTGGCTGATTGAAGAGGGTCTCTTGAAGATTAAAAACCCCGAGATTCTCAAGGAAGGAAGACAGGTTAGATTCAACGAACTTAAGGTTGACTGGAGCAAAACGATTGCTTGGGCTTGGGGTGGCTACTACTCAAGAGTCTTCCTCAACGTCAAGGGGAGGGAGCCTCAAGGAATCATTGAGCCCGAGAACTACTACAAGGTTAGGGACGAGATTGCCGAGCTCATAAAGGGCATTAGAGGACCAAACGGTGAGAAGTGGAACACTAAAGTGTTCTATCCGGAGGAGATATATCCAATCGCCAAAGGCGATAAGCCAGACATGATGGTTTATTTGGACGATTTGAACTGGAGAGCTGCTGGAACTCTCGGTTATGAGACGCCATACCTCTTAGAGAATGACTTGGGCCCAGATGATGCGGTTCACGCTGAGTATGGAGTGTTCTCCCTGTATCTGCCAAGCATGGAGGAGGCTAAGCAAACCCAGCTCACAATTTACGACTTCGCACCAACAGTGCTCAAGCTCTTTGGAATAAGAAAGCCTCTTAGAGGGAGGAGTGTAATATGAGCGAGAAGGGAGGAGCAAATGCCCAAGAAGTATCTCTTAGGACGCTGAAGCAGGGATTTACCATCTGGCTCACCGGACCGAGCGGAGCAGGTAAAACAGTTTTGGCACATGCTCTAAAGAAAAAGCTCAAAAGAATGGGTTATAGAGTGGAAATTTTAGATGGTGATGTGATAAGAAAAACTCTCTATCCTGACTTGGGCTTCAGCAGGGAAGCGAGAGAGATGCACAACCGTATAGTTATCCACATGGCCAAGCTCCTATCGAGAAACGGCGTCATAACAATCGTCTCCTTGATTTCACCGTACAGAGCCGTCAGGGAATATGCGAGGAAGGAGATAGGCAACTTCATTGAAGTCTATGTCTATGCTCCCCTTGAAGTGAGGATCCAGAGGGATCCAAAGGGTCTCTATGCCAGAGCCATAAAGGGGGAGATTAGGGGATTGACGGGCTATGATGGAGTCTATGAGGAGCCAGAGAGCCCGGAAGTTAAGGTGGACAGCTCAAAAATGACTCCTGAGGAAGAGGTGGAGGCAGTCTTAAGCAAGGCCAGAGAGCTTGGCTATCTATGAGGTGGTTTAATGCTAATTTTTATTTTTCTCGGTTTCCTCGTTGGATTTTTAGTTGGACTGACAGGTGTCGGTGGAGGAGCCTTAATGACGCCTTCACTCATTTTTCTGGGGGTTGAGCCACTAACCGCTGTTGGCACCGATTTAGTTTACGCCACG
Organism: uncultured Thermococci archaeon; assembly: GCA_964487115.1. GTDB lineage: Archaea > Methanobacteriota_B > Thermococci > Thermococcales > Thermococcaceae > Thermococcus. Next base: position 22,160 of record CAZAPD010000045.1, read on the forward strand.
ATTACAAGGGTTTTTGGTGTGCTCTTCCACAACAAAAAGAGGAACATCAGATTTGATCTGGCTCTGAGACTTTTTGCTGGAAGTTTACCCGCAATTTTACTCGGGTCTGTTCTGCTTAGGATTATTGATAAAAGCACCCTTAACAATTATCTCACCTTATTGCTTGGTACAATTCTTGTCCTTAGTTCCTTCCTCAGCTTAATTAAAGGGGAAATTCATGTTCCCCTGAGACCACGGAGGGAATATCTCTATCTCTTAGGGTTTATTGTCGGTTTAACCGTCCAGTTCACCTCAGTAGGAGCTGGGGTCATTGTTAGCTTTGCCCTGATGAATCTGGCTAAAATCAGTCCCAAGGAAGTTGTTGGCGTTACGATATTTTATGGTCTGGCCTTGTCCTCCTTCAGCGCCCTAAACTATGCGTTTCTGGGAAGTGTGAATTACCACTTAGCCTTAGTGTTGATTGCCGGCACTTTGCCGGGTGTTTATTTAGGAACCCATATAAATGCCAGAACTGATAGGGATAAGTTGAAGAGAGTTATTAACGTCATAATACTAGCCATTGGGCTCCTGATATTGGTTCAGAGAATAGTTTGAATTATTCTCGATTGGAGTTAAGACACGAAGCCTCTTAGATCCCCATTTTATCCTTATTTATCTCGGCGATTGAGAATATAAAAAGCGCATTATTGGGGATATAAAATGCTAAGGGATGAAAAGGTACTGAAGGTATTAGCCCCCTATAGTTTCTGAAGAAAACCTCAAGAGACTGATAGTGAAAGACAATTGGACACCTAATTGAGTGATAGCAAAGCTGAGTTTTTAGATAAAGTGGAGCAGGTTTATTTAATTATGTACCCCCGACTCCTCTCTCCCTTGAAGGATGAGGCTTTCAAAGAAGAGCAGTAATACCGGAGGTACTTTTTGGCTTCAAGCCCTCAAGGGCGTTCGGGAAGACCTTGATGTTTATTCCGCCTTCCACGAGTTTTTGAGCTCTTCTTCAGGCTCCCTGTCATCGCCCAGGTAATTTCCATCATTCTTCATATGCTCAAGTTCAATATTAGGTATCAGAGCCAAGATAAAGAAGCATTAATCCCCCAAATGGAAAATTAAATTGTTGCGGTTAACGGAGGAAGTCCTTCATTTGTGCTCAAGAATTTCATGCTATCTTCTCTTCTTTTTCCTCTCTGCAAAACCTGGATAAAAATGGATATGACAATTTCTTTTTCTGTGATTCTAATTTCAGCATGAAGTTGTTGAATTCCTCTAGAAAGCAGGTAGGGGCTAATTTTAAACTTTTTGGAAGCATCTAGCATTTCAAATCCAACAACCGCTAATTCACCATTAATCTTGCCTAAATCTAAAATTATATCGCCTAACTGAACCGAGCTTTGGTATTTTCCTTCAGGAATTCTTACAAAGAGAGAATCCCCTAATGGGTCATAATCGATTATCTTTATCCTGTCATTTTTCATTTGTTTTCATCCTCCGTCTTTTTTCCTGTAGATATGCAGTTATCAGGGTTAAATACAGTTTGCTTTTAGCCTGCCTAGCCTTAATTACAACAACCAAATCCTTGTCATCAGGTAGTGGATAGTAGAGGAGGAATTTCTCGCCAACTTCATCTTGCTGAATTATTCCCACAATCCTCTTTGGATTGTTAAACACTTCTCGTATCCCACTTATGAGGTATGTTTCTTCCAGCCAGACGGTTTTGAAAATGAACAGTCTCTATGAACTCAATGTTCTTTGAGCGAATGAGCTTCATGAGTTGATAGCAGTCTATATATCCTCATTTAATTGTAGGGGAAATATCTTAAAAATAGACGATGGAAATGAACTTTCATTATATCCTAGGATAGGTCAAAAGGTCAGAGGATATATTCTCTCGCGGCTTCATCTTTTTGCAACAAATTTTTCTGTGATTTCTTGTGCTGTTTTTGAATCCGATACCAGCTTCAGATTTTGTGATTCATATCTTTTTGAAAGGAGATTTTAATGTTCGTTTTGCTGGGGGTGAGAATTACTTTTGAAAAGAACGATTATTCAACATAAGAGAAAATGCTTAAATATCAAAACAGTTATTTCATACTTCGGTGGTAAAATGAAGGTTCTGATAATGGCTGGCGGTTATGCCACCCCCCACTGTGGCCCATAACAAAGAATAATCCCAAGGCACTGCTGCCCGTTGGAAGCGGGGTGATTCTGGATTACATTCTTGAAAAAACACGAGAGCTTGATATGGAGACATACATTTCAACAAACAGATTTTTTGAGCATCATTTCAGACCCTATGCAGAGAGACAAGGAGTTGGGCTTATAGTCGAGGACACGCTTTATGAGGAAGAGAAGCTCGGCACGATAGGTGCCATAAACATGGCTGTTGAAAAGCTTGGCCTTGATGATTATCTGATCATCGCAGGAGATAACCTCTTTTCATTCAACCTTAAGGACTTTCTGGAGAGATATGAGGGAAAGCCCCTCATAGCGGTCTATGATGTTGGTGATTTTGAGCTGGCAAGGAGGTATGGTGTGGTGGTTCTTGAGGGTGATAGGATTATAGATTTCCAAGAAAAGCCTGCAGAGCCCAAATCCACACTCATAAGTACTGGTGTTTATGCCTTCCCGAAAGAGATAATGGTGAGAATTAGCGAGTATCTACAAGACGGCAATCGTGATTCTCCCGGCTACTTCCTCCAGTGGCTTTTATCTGAGGGTGTTGAGATACATGCATACAAATTTGATGAATACTGGTATGATATAGGGTCAGCCGATAGTTATCTTGAGGCTTTGAGGACTCTACTAAAGGAAAGCCACATAGAGGAGATTCAGATCAGCCCCTACTCCAAAATAATTTCCCCTGTTGTGATAAAGAAGGGCGCGAAAATTTTGGGGAGGTCAATGATAGGACCCTACGCATACATTGGCGAAAACTGTATTATTGAAAGCTCAGACGTGAGCGACTCCATAATTTTCAAGAACACGATAATCAGAAACTCAACGATCTGGCGTTCAATTATTGATGAGAAGTGTGAGATAAGGAATTTGGAGCTTAAGAAAAGCTTAGTTGGAGGACATGCTAAGATACAGAGGGGAGACTGAGCTGCATTTATGGGAGAACTGTCTCTGTGATATAA
>CAZAPD010000046.1:0-41633 GCA_964487115.1 uncultured Thermococci archaeon
CTCTATATTATAATCATTTTCTTCATTTTCGATTTCAATTCTCCTAAAGTCTTATTGGAACGTACCTTTATCGTTCAAACAATCCGTTTGTATCAACAATTTCAATTCTCCTAAAGTCTTATTGGAACTTTATTTTGGGGAGGTGGACTGAATGTGCGGTATTAAATTTCAATTCTCCTAAAGTCTTATTGGAACTTCTGTTCTCAGATTGGAAGCGAGAGATGTTCAACCTAATTTCAATTCTCCTAAAGTCTTATTGGAACAGAAGGGTTGGACAAGCTGATGGCATGGATGGGCGAAATTTCAATTCTCCTAAAGTCTTATTGGAACCAATAATGACTATAGATGTACATCCTTATATATTTTTATTTCAATTCTCCTAAAGTCTTATTGGAACGTACTGAAGTACTATGTACAAGACGTAAAGAAAATAAATTTCAATTCTCCTAAAGTCTTATTGGAACAGAATGTTTGGACTGGATCTGTTGAATTTGAGTCCCGATTTCAATTCTCCTAAAGTCTTATTGGAACTGCCTAATACATGCCATATGCATTTCCTACAAACGTATTTCAATTCTCCTAAAGTCTTATTGGAACTCATTTGGATTTTCGTATATCTGCTGAACCTCAGTATATTTCAATTCTCCTAAAGTCTTATTGGAACTGAGCAACAACAACAGAGTACATGTTAGTAAAATGCATTTCAATTCTCCTAAAGTCTTATTGGAACTATCAGTACCGAAAGCAATAGAAGAAACACTAAATATATTTCAATTCTCCTAAAGTCTTATTGGAACCTTTATCCGTAAGCTTACGCACCCATGCCTTCCTCTATTTCAATTCTCCTAAAGTCTTATTGGAACTATGGAACAGCGTCCTTGGTAAGAACCCAAACGTTTGAGATTTCAATTCTCCTAAAGTCTTATTGGAACCTAACTTTATCTCACTCGCCAAGAGCAACTTCAAAGCCATTTCAATTCTCCTAAAGTCTTATTGGAACATAAAGTTACGAGAATTTTGAACGGTAGCGATGAGCTATTTCAATTCTCCTAAAGTCTTATTGGAACGTGTCCCTTTTTCGTTTTTGATTCTTCGAGCTCTTCATTTCAATTCTCCTAAAGTCTTATTGGAACGGAGAACAAACCGGACGCTTTTCGTTCAGAAAATGCAATTTCAATTCTCCTAAAGTCTTATTGGAACCCGTGCGGGCGAACTCCTCAACTTGCCTCGTGAGTTCATTTCAATTCTCCTAAAGTCTTATTGGAACTTGCTTTAGTAACTCAGGGCTGATCTGAATATTCACTTTATTTCAATTCTCCTAAAGTCTTATTGGAACCATGAAGTTTCATGCGTTGCTCTGTTGGGATCAATCCAATTTCAATTCTCCTAAAGTCTTATTGGAACCTCAAGATCACAGAGCCTGATGTGGTGGATCTCATCCATTTCAATTCTCCTAAAGTCTTATTGGAACCAACGTGGAAAAAGGCGGACTGACGACAAAGCTGAGAGTCATTTCAATTCTCCTAAAGTCTTATTGGAACAGGCTGGTAATCCCGCTCTTTCGCCCTATAATAGGATAAGAAAGTCTGGAATATTTAAACTTTTCTTCGGAGGTCGAATTGAAAAGCCAGAAGCTGTGCCCTTTTCGGGCGATTTTAGTGAATATTCCGGAAACTGACTGAAAGAGTCTTCTCCCTTCTATTATGTACGAAAACATACGTGAGGGTTCCAAGGCTCATACAGGGACTTTTCCATCCAGTACCCTTTTGTAACCTCTGTAGCTTCCAGTTAGCTTGATATATACGGGATGCAGGCCTGTTGGGGGACGCTAAAGCCTCGGACTATTTATGTCTTTGATGTAGTGTTACAATCAATGCCCCTATATGTAACGTTGGGTCATATAAATACCAAGGGTTATTAAAATCATCAAACGTACGTTAAACCTTTTATTTCATAATTTGGGGAAGGAGAAGACTTGGAAATGAAAAAACAGGAACTGAAGAGAGAGTCGAAAAATTTTCAGCATATTCGGGGAACGGGATCTCCTTCAGGAGGCTCCATGAATCTCTTGCCGCCGATTCCAGTTTCAAGGACGACCTTTCCAGGGTATTCCCTTAGAACTTCTCCTATTATTGCGGCATCTTTTCCTTTATCTGTTTTTCTCATCGCTTCAAGTGCTTCCTCTGCATACTCCTTGGCAACAATCATCACAACCTTTCCTTCGTTTGCCACATCATAGGGGCTTATGCCGAGCATTTCGCTCGCTGCTTTTACTTCAGGCTTCACGGGAATTCTATCTTCTCTCACGAGTATCCCAACGTTGCTCTTTCTTGCGATCTCGTTCAGGGCATTGCTCAATCCTGCTCTTGTTGGATCTTTCATGGCGTGGATGTTCTCCCATCCCACCGTATCGGCAACGGCATTGACAACATCCCAGATAGGGGCGACATCGCTCTTAAGGTCGCTTTCGAAGGCTATTCCTTCCCGATAGCTCATTATTGCCATTCCGTGATCCCCTATTGTTCCGCTGATGAGTACAGCATCGCCAACCTGTGCCCCGGCATCACTTACCGGCCTTTCTGCTATTCCAACCCCTGCTGTAATTATGAACATGCCTATCCTGTCCTCAACAACCTTTGTGTCTCCTGTTATTATTGGAACTGGCACCTCTCTTGATGTTTCGTCCATCGACTTCAGGATTTTCTCAAGGCTGGTTTCATCGAAGCCCACCTCGATTATCATGGAATTTGCCAGAGCCAGTGGCTTTGCCCCCATAACAGCTAAATCATTTACTGTTCCGCTTACTGCAAGCCTGCCGATGTCTCCTCCCGGAAAGAATAGGGGTTTCACTGTGTGTCCGTCTATGGTGAAAACAATATGCTTATCTCCGAAGGGAATCGTGGCTCCGTCGTCAAGAGCTTCAAGACCGATTCCGCCTGCTGATTTCAGCGTGAGATTTTTTAGTATAACTTCTCGTATGAGCTCTTCCATCAGCTCTCCACCTGCTCCGTGTTCAAGCCTGATCTTCATTGTCACCACCACTTTAGAGCATCAAGTCTTCCCGGCTTAAATACCCTTCGAGATAGAGACCTCCGAGGAACGCCTGTCCAACGTTTATCCCATTATCCCCTCTCGGAACTTCATACGTTGAGTAGAACTTCAAGCCGTTTGTCTCGACCACTTTTCTAATGGTTTTGACTATCAGCTCATTATATGCGACGCCACCGCTGATTCCAATTGCCTTGGCACCAAATTCTCTCGCCTTCTCAAGTGCTATCTCCCCAAAAGTCCTCCCAAGGGCGAGATGCACTGAATATGCTATGTCCGAGGAATTTGCTCTGCTTTCCAGCGCCTGATTGAAAAGCTCCTCCACTTTGATGGTTTCGCCTTCAACAGGAATTTCAAATTTCAGATCATTTTTGCCCTTGAGCGCAAGGCTCTCAAGCTTCATCGCTGGTTCTCCTTCATATGTTCTCCGGTATGCAACGTTCAGGAGAACTGAAAAAGCATCGAGCACTCTTCCTGTTGAGGAGGCATGTGAGACATTTATCCCCCTCGTGAGCTGATTTAATATGACATTGAACTCGACATCTTTATATTTGAGGCTCTCGATGGCCTTAGGGCAATGTTTTTTAATTATCTCAGGCACCTCATCAATCTGGTAAAGATTGTTCAGTATTCCCATTAAAGCTCTGAGCGGATAGTAGCTGGCTAAATCACCGCCGGGGAGAGGATAGTAATCGATATGGGCAAGCCTCTCAACATCCTCATAGCTGAGATATATCACTTCCCCTCCCCACACATTGCCATCGGTTCCATAGCCAACGCCATCGAGGGCTATTCCTATAACTTCATCGAGCCTGTGCTCCGCCATTATTGATGCAACGTGTGCATAGTGGTGCTGAACTTGGAGGAACTCGGTATGTGATTCCTCAGCAAGTTCCATTCCGAGCTTTGTTGTGTTGTATGTTGGATGTAGATCTGCTATTATCAGATCCAGATTTTTAATCCTGAGTATCTTCCTGAAATGGTTTATCGCCTCCCGCATAAATTTGAGCACTTCAAGCTTTCCTGTATTGCCTATATACTGACTTGGGTAAACCCTTCCGTTCTTCGCTATGCAGAAGGCGTTCATGAGTTCTGCACCAAGTGCCATTCCAGTGTAACTAAAGGGTATCTCCACCGGGAGTGGTACAAAACCTCTACTTCTTCTTATCACAGCTCTCTTTTCATTGACAAAGCGGGCAACACTGTCATCTGTACGGTTGAGTATCTTTCTGTTGTGAAGGAGGAAGTAATCAGCTAAATCCTTAAGCTCTTTAAATGCACTCTCGTTATCTTTTGCCATGGGCAAACCTGGATAGTTGGCTGATGTCATGACATAGAGGGAAGTTTTACTCCAGTGAAAGAGTATGTAATGAGTTCCGGCATAGGGCAACATAACTCCGATTGTGTGCAAACCGGGAGCAAGTTTTTCCGGCAGGGGGAAGGGCTCTTTTTTCCTCAGAATCAAGATGGGCCTCCGGTAGGAGGTTAACTCCTCTTTTTCCGGTTCATCGATTATGGCGAAGCTTTCAACGGTCTCCAAGTCTCTGGCCATCAGAGCAAAGGGTTTCTGGGGTCTAAGGGTTCTTTTCCTGAGCTCTCCAACGGCCTCTTCATTGGTAGCATCGCAGGCCAGATGAATTCCACCGATACCTTTAATAGCGACAATATAACCTTTATCTATCAGCCCTGCGGCTTTTTTAAGAGGATCTCCTCTTATCTCTTCTCCTTCTTTCGTGTATAACCTGTAGCTCGGCCCGCAAACCGGACAGCATACCGGCTCTGCATGATAGCGCCTGTTCAGTGGGTCTCTATATTCACTCTCACAGAAATCGCACATGTCGAATTCTCTCATTGTGGTGTTGATGCGATCATAAGGAAGATCTTCAATTATAGTAAAACGTGGTCCACAGTTCGTGCATACGATAAATGGATACATATAACGCTTATCCAATGGGTCAAAGAGTTCTTTGATGCACTCATCACATATAGCAACATCAGGTGGAATTATGGAATCTCCTCCTTCTCCTCCCTGAGAGCTCTTCTCGATGTAAAAGCGGTCAAACCCCTGAAGTGGAATCTCCTTTTTCTTTATCTTTTCAATTCTTGCTAAAGGGGGTTTCCTCTCCTTCAGATCTCTGAGAAATTTTTTAATATCCTCTTCCCTGCCTTCAATGACTATTTCAACACCTGCATCTCCAAGATTTTTAACGTATCCCCTGAGGTCATTTTCATGAGCGATTCTATAAACGAAGGGCCTAAAACCAACTCCTTGAACTATGCCCTCCACATGAATGTGATAGCTTTTCATCTTCTCACCGCTTTTTTCTTTTCTTTTGGAGCATTTATAGGTTTCTAAAACCAAAAGTTAAAAACTGGAGGGGAGTTTTAAACCAAAGGTTGGCTTAGAGGAAGACTTTCTGCACATCCAAAACCAAAAGTTAAAAACAGAATTTAGCTCAGAACAAAGCACCATATTTGTAGAATATACTGCAAGTCCCTTCGTATGAGACCATACACGGCCCAACTGGATGACGCGGGGTACATTCCTTCCCGAAGAGCCTGCAGTCTGTTGGCAGTGCCATTCCCCTGAGAACGGCTCCGCACAGGCAACCCTTTTCAAGGTCAGGAAGGTTGGGGACTTTAACATCGTATGAATTTTTGATTTCAAGATCTTTCCACTCTTCTCTGAGCTCCAGCCCGCTCTTGGGAATTGTCCCCAGAGCCCTCCATTTGGCGTCTTTTACTTCAAAAAACTTTTCTATAAGCTTCTGGGCATTTATATTCCCCTCGTACCTGACGACACGGGTGTATTCATTCTCGATTCTGGGTTCTCCCTTCCTTATGATTCTGAGGAGAAGCAGAACCCCCATTAGAAAATCAACTGGTTCAAAGCCGGCTATAACCTGAGGAACACCATATTCAGTGGTTAGGTATTCCCATCCTTTGACCCCTATTATCGTTGAAACATGACCGGGATCAATGAGGCCATCAAAGCTTGTCCCCTGCTTAACCAGTACTTCAACAGCTGGAGGAGTTAGGCGGTGAACAGAATAAATCTTAAAATTCTCCAGTTTCTCCCCTACGACTGTTTCAAGCATTCCTGCAGCAGGTGCTGTTGTTGTCTCAAAGCCGGGAGAGAAGTGGACAACCAGCTTGTCAGGATTTGCCCTAGCAATTTTGTAGGTGTCATAGATTGAGTACACTATTCTGATATCGTAACCTTCCCCCTTAAGGTCTGAAAAGCTCCCTCTGGGTGTTGGAATCTTATACATGTCACCAAATGTCGTGAGGATTATTTTTTCTCCTTCTTCCCTTGCTTTCCTCATTATCTCTTGCATCCTCACGACATCTTCAACAGGGGTTATGCACACCGGACAACCAGGCCCACTGACGATTTTAACATTCTCAGGGAGAAGTGATCGTATTCCACTCCTTGTTACAGTGTCCTCATGTGTTCCGCAGACATGCATCAGCCTGATCTCCCTTCCTATTCTCTCGGCCTCTCTTTTGATGGCTTGAAGAATCTTCTGGGCCAGTTCCCGGTCCTCAAAGATTTTCAGATCAAGCATTCTTCACTCCCCCAGAACCTGCATAATTTCCTCCCATGCCTTCAGGCTTTCAAGAGCCTGTTTTTCATCGAGCTTCTCAATGGCAAAGCCTGTATGGACTATGATGTAATCTCCCACCCTGACATCAGGCAGTAAATCAAGTCTCGCCTCTCTTTTGATTCCACCAAAATCTACTATAGCAACTTTATCCTTAATTTCTACAACTCTGGCTGGAACTGCAAGACACATTTTTTCCACCTCTGCTAAAAACTTGGGTGAAGCAAAAATAAATCTTTGGAAATATAATACTAAGGTTATAAACCCACACTATCAAGATAGGTTTAGCAATGCCTCAGAGGAGAATAAAAACTGCTGCTAAGCATCTGGCCTCCCTTTGGAAGGTTCGAGTTCTCCAAACTTTTTCTTCTTGCTGAGGGTGAAGAGGCTCCTCAAGATCCTTTCTCGCTAACTGCTGGACTGTTGAACCGCCAATCCAGTTTCTGAATTGTTTGAGCCTTTTCATAATTGAGTTTGTTTCGGATTATTGCTGAAGCTTGGGGCAACTCGAAGAGGTTTTGGGGTTGAAGTTTTACTGTCACAGAACGCTTCATTTCAAGTTATGGTATGAGTTCTAGGCGTTAAAACAGTACCGCTTTTCGTTGAAGGCTGATTTCCGAAAACTCCCCTGAACGGCGAAACTTGAAAAAGTCCCACATACAAACAGCCATCATGTTTTAATACATGTACCATTAAAACCTCTGTCATGCGTGCTGCGATTCTTGCAGGGGGAAAATCAAAGCGTTTCGGGTTCGGATTAAACAAGCTATTCTATATGATAGATGGAAAGCCGCTTATAATGCACACAATTGAGAGGCTTCTGCAGGCAAAGAGAATTGATAAGATTTTCATCGTGGCCTCTGAGAAAAATGCAGGGAGGTTGAGGGATTTTGGGTTTACAGTTCTGGTTGATGAATTCCCTGCTGGACCTATCGGGGGAGTCTACACAGCACTGAGCCGAGGTGATGTATTTATTGCCGGTGGAGATATGCCGAATATAAAACCTGAGTTTGTCGATTACCTAATTGAGATGTTTAAGGTGTATAGACCAATTGCCTGCGTTCCTCGCTGGTCGAACGGGTACATAGAGCCTCTCCATGCAGTCTATTCAAAGGCATTTAGAGCGGTTCTCAGGGAAAAGATTTCCTCAGGAGAGAACATGCTCAATAAAGCTGTTAGAGAAGCTAATCCCTGTTACATCCAGATTGAAACTCTCCCGGAAGCATGGAAAGAAAGCTTTTTTAATGTAAATAAAAAAGAGGATCTCAGAGCTTTTTCGCGAGTATAATGCTTTTACCGGTTATTGAGGGCTTCAGGGGCCTTGTCACCTCGGTATCCTGCTCCTTCACTAAGGTTCTCAATTTCTTGAACCCAAGTTCCTTTGCCCTGCTTCCAAGTATCATGAGAGTCTCAACAAAGTTATCTCCCCATGAATATACTGTTGCGATGTCATTTCCAAAGAAGCTGCTCTCTATTACATAATAACTGTCTCCAAATCTGCCACTCTCGAAGTACAGTCCGTCGTCGATTCCAGATATCCTCTCCTTAAAAGCCATAAACCAGTGATGATAAGAGCTCTGGAACTTTCCAAGAATCATCTCCTTATCTCGAATTTTGCTCCATGGGAATTCTCCCCTCTGAATTTTTACATCTTTATGGGGAAACTCCTCAAGGTTGAAATCCATCATCACTCCGTGCTGAATGATTTTATTAACTCCCAGTTTTTTGTAGAATGCCAAAGCTCTCTCCTCGGGTGTTACTGTGAGCATATCACAGCCCCGTTCTCTCGCAATTTCCTCTGAAAATCTCATGAGTGCTCTTCCAATCCCCTGTTTTCTAAAGTCTTTATGCACTTGGATGACGTCCAGATGGGCTATTCTGTGGAGCTCTCCACTTACTGGTTCTTCGTTTATCAGAAGTTCCGCCTCTCCAGCGATTTTTCCATCAACCTCAGCCACGATGATGGGGTGATCTTCAAGCAGAAGGCTGTTGAGATGAACTGCACAGCTCTCTATGCTCATCCACGGCCCACCGTGGAGATATCGCTCAAGTATTGTGAGCTCTTCATAACTTGCCCTCATGGTCTTTTTTCCATTTTCACGGTGATACCACTCATTCACATCGGAGCAGTGGGTTAGGGTTATCCCTTCAGCGTCTTCAAGCCTGCCCAGTCTTATTCTCATGAAAACCACCAAAGTTAAGCCTCAGCTTCGCTAAGGAACTCAAGGAGATCAAGCAACCGCCTATCCTTAACCTTTGAAACAGCTTCGCTTGCTGTTTCAAGTCCGATTTTCCCATCCTTATACAAGGCTATTGCTTTTATAGCATTAAAAAAGTCCCCCATTTCTGGTATTCCCTTGGAAAACATGTCCATGTTCTTGTATATCAGTTCAAAATCGTCCTCTACCATAAGTTGCCAGATTATATCTATGAATGCATCAAAAGCCACGTCTTCGTATTCAGAATCTTTGGCTTCCAGCATAGCGTAAAAACACTCCTGAAATGCTCCATCATAGTTATCTTCCTCTTCAAATATCTCCTCAAAGGCTAAATGGATCTGTGCTTTTAGGGATGGCTTATTTCTGATCTGACGGAACACCTCTGCCAGATCAGCCTTCGCTTCGCTTATTTTTCCCATCTCAAACTTGATGTATCCACTGTATATCCGCACATGAAGAAGTTCCTCTTCCTTTCCTAATTCTTCAAGAATTTCTCTGGCTTTTTCCATTAGCTCAAGAGCTTTTTCGTATTCCTGAAGCTCTTCATGAATGAGTCCCATATTGTAGTATATCTTCGCAATGTTTTCCATGTTTCCTTTTTCAGTTTCCTCCTCAAGCAGCTGTCGGTATGTATCGAGACTTCTCTCAAACTCTCCAATTAGGAAGTATAGGTCTGCAAGGTTGAATTTGACATCAAAAGTGTCTTCATTTTCAGCTATTCTTTCAAATTCACTTATTTTGTCTATTTCAAGGAGTTCGTGATAGTAATAAACAACGAGTTTATATAGCTCAAAGTCTTTACACTCCAAAGCCAGTTTTTCAGCCATTTTGAGAATTTCCTTTAAATCCTCGTCACTGAGATCATCTACCTTATAGTAGAGAAGGTTTGCAACTTTCTTCGTGTTTTTCTCCCCTATTGCCCTGAGGATTTCTTCCATTTTTCAACACCTCAATGATATCTTGCAGGTGTTATATTTAACTTTATGCACAGGACAAAGCTTTTAAGTTCTATTATCCAAAGTAAGATAGGAATTATCCAGGGTGAGATGGATGAAAAAACTTTCTCTGGTACTGATGCTTATCATATTGCCTTCGGTTAGTGCCTACAGCTTTACTTTCTCTATGGATAATTATAACCTCATTGAAAGATCCACATTCGCATGGGCTGATCTTGGTAATACTACACTTGGATGGCAGGGGTACAGGCTGAGCACGAGTGATTATCTTTACTGGGCTGGAATTCTTGTTTCTGCTACGGGGAAATGCACCCTCAGCAATGATGTGGAGTTCGTTGATGGTAGCGGAAGAAAGTTTTATGTGAGTTATGGTATTGGCCCTGAAGCAAATGGAACACTATATCTTCAGATATTTGAGCCTGATTTATATTTTCGCCATTACAATCTCAGCAGGGGTCCATACACCTTCAATATCAGCTTGAAAGCTGAAAATTGTGAAGTTGTCGTGAGGAAGTTTGTGTTTGTGACGTCAAAGATTAATCCTAAAAGTCTACCGCTGATGCTCGCTCCTCCTTCCACGTGTTCAGGAAAAGAGCTAACAGCTGGAGAACTTGAATTTGCGAACAAAACTTACTGGAAGGAGTTTGAGCTTAACTTTACTTATCTCTATACTGGAGGGTATGAGGATATTATAAATGGGTGGAAAAGTGAGCCCTGTCCAATACTGAGTATTAACAACGGGAGTGCGTGTTTGGCAGAGAAATACTGTGAGTGTTATGGAGAAAAGACCATACTCTCTCCCGGTCTTTACAGAATAAATCTGAAGTTTCGGAGAGGAAATCTGTCCGTCAAAATTCTCAGGAATGGCATTGTGTTTGAAAAGTCCGTGCATGTTATACATCCCCTCTATTTGGCATCTATTGGGGATCCCCGTTTTGGAATGGTTACAGGCAATGTGAGCTTCTACGGGGTTGAGGGTTCACCATCGGAAACCTTCTATACTCCTGAGGACAGATATGGATACTTCATCTTCGCAGTGGCAATTGTGGCTGCTCTAATACTTGCGATACTATGGAAGAGATAAAGCGGTTGATTTTGTTTTTAATATTTCCCTGAGTTTGATATCTCCTGTTGATGTCTTTGAATGCTCAAAGGTTATTAAGGGAAGCTTTACAAACTTTTTCCATGGTAAACCGAACAGAGGGAATTGAATTTATTTTCTCCTCAGATGAGACATGTAACGCTTCCAGCCATCTACAGAGTTCATCAGGAAGACATTGTTTATAAAAGAAGGCAGGAGAATCAAGTGTTTCAGAAAAAGGACTTTCATTATTGTTCCGTTACAATCTTATGGGATAATCTCCGGTTCTCATATCAAAGTTCAGAGGGGCACTCTGTTGAAATTCAGTGGAAAGGCAGGACTGTAAAAACCCAATTTTTGCAACTTGATTTTAATATCTCGGAAAGACTTCTGGGAATTGAGGCCGGCCTTTATTATTATGGTAAGGTGATAAATACAACGTTAAGCTGGAAGGACATAAAGAAAAACCTCACACTTTCAGTAGTGAAGGGTAATACATGGGTTTTCGATGAAAATGCGAGTGGGAATGTTAGACTAATGAGTATATGGTCTTTGTGGAGTAAAAAAATAGTGGAAAATTCCTAACCTTTGATTCATTATAGCGGGGAAAAGAAGTGTGCCCTTTCTTTTGGAAAATTCACGTGTTACCCCCTTTTCTGGATAGAAATGGAATACGGTATCTGGATATAGATCTCTGGAGTGGGGTTCTGGTATTTGGGTGATAATCAGGTAATTCCTCCCTGCTAAGCCTTGATGCTAATCCTAGAAGAAATTCGGACTACCATGTTATCCATTGGATGATGGAGGAATTAAAATCGCTATTGGAATTTCAATTTTAGCCTTTGTTCTCAGTGTAACTACCCCCATAATCGCTATCTATACCTTCGGGAAATGACTTTTAAACCTGACCTCTAATTTCAAATCATGCTTGAAGTAATCTTTCTTGGCACAGGAGGTATCATGCCAACAAAGGATAGGAACGTTCCGGCAATAGTGCTCCGCTATAAAGGAGAAATGATACTTTTCGATGTTGGAGAGGGGACGATGAGACAGCTAAATATAGCTAAACTGAGCCCTATGAAGATTGAAAAGATTTTTATAAGCCACTTCCATGGAGACCATTATCTCGGGTTGATGGCACTAATTCAGACGATGACCCTGTGGAAAAGAGAAAAACCACTTCATATTTATGGCCCAAAGTACACATTTGAGTTTGTTCAGAACTTCCTGAAGAGCGGATTTTTCAGGCCTGATTTCCCGATTCATGTACATGAGCTTGGAGAAGCGAGATTAAAATTTGGGGAGTATGAAATTTGGTCATTCAAAGTGAAGCATGGAGTTCCAGCTCTGGGTTATGTTTTCAAGGAAAAGGATAGGAGAGGCAAATTCCTTCCAGAAAAGCTCGTTGAATATGGTCTAACCGAGGGGCCTATCCTGGGAAGGTTAGAGAGGGAAGGACAAATTGAGCTGAATGGTCGTGTAATCAGATTGGAGGATGTGACCGGCCCTATAAGAAAAGGAGCTAAGGTTGTTTATACCGGTGATACTGAACCGTGCAAGCGGGTCCGGCTCTTCGGGGAGAAGGCTGATCTGCTGATTCATGAAGCTACTTATCTGAGCTCAGGGGACAGGGGGGAAAGCTATCATACCACGGTGGAGGAAGCATGCGAGATAGCTGAAAGGTCAAAGGCCAAGTTGCTCGCTCTCTTTCATAGGGCTCCAAGATACAGCTTTGATGAGTACTCCTCCCGGGCGGAGGAGCTGTGTAACCATAACTTTATAATTCCACGAGATTTTGAGGTTGTGAGGCTGAGCGGTGAGGGTTATGAGTTATCTTCGATACGTTAGGGTTATAGGGACGATGCATGTTTCTCCTGAGAGCAGGGAAAATGTCAGGGAGTTGATCATCCATGAAAAACCTCATGGCATTGCTGTGGAGCTCGACAGACCGAGATTTCTTTCAATGAAATCAAAGCAGAAGATGAATCTTGGAGAGGCAGTAAAGCTTGGGAGAAGAGGTTTTATGGCCTATGTACTTGCCAGAGTCGAGGAGAAGCTCGGGGAAGAGTTCGGCATGATGCCCGGTGGAGAGATGGTAGAAGCTATCAACCTGGCTGAGCATTTTCACATACCTCTGTTTCTGATAGATGAGGACATAAATGTTATAATGGCAAAGATTCTTAATGCACCTTTGAGGGAAAAGCTCATGCTTCTGTTTGAGAGTCTGGCAGTTTTTATTCCTTTACATGCTGGGGATGAAGGAGAAGTCGATGTTATGGATGAATACAGAACGATGATGACGCAGTTCAGAAGAAGGTATCCTTACCTCTATCGTGTTCTTGTGGAGGAAAGGAACGAGATTATGGCAAGGAATTTAATCTCCGTGGTGGATTCTTTTAGAATGCATGGTGTCAAGAAACCTCGGATTGTTGCGGTTGTTGGATTAGGACATAAGGCAGGTATTGAGAAGATTCTCAACTCAAAAAAAGAAAAACCTTTTATATCTTCATTGTAATAAACTTACGGTGGTTCCATGGAGCGCATGCATCTTAAGTGCCCCCTATGTGGGGGAACGGATTTTAAGGTTGAAGAGGGGAAGCTTGACAGCAAATGGGGTTTTACTGCCCATAAGGTCAAAATAGTCATTTGCAGGAACTGTGGTTATGTCATGATGTTCTACAAAGGTAGAACCATATGGGACTTCGACTGATTTCGTTACATTTATATTTCTTTTTCCGAACTTGTATTGGGGATAGTCATGGATATAAAAGAACACCTTGAGAAAATGCTTCGAGTGGAAATTATGGAAATTGAATATGAGGGTGATAAAATAATTGTTTATGTTCCCAAGGACCAAGTGAAAATAGCAGTGGGCAGTGGGGGAACAGCTGTCAAAGCGGCAGAGCTGGTTCTTGGCAGGAAGATTGAGGTGAAGAGTAGATGAGTTTTCCCGGAATTAGAACAAAAGATTCAAGACAACAGGAAATAGAGGATCTTCTCATCTCTTTTATAGTTCTGGTGTTTGTTTTTTCGAATTTTGAAGCTAATGTTATCCTTTATGTAATACCCGCCGTTGTTACTGCATTTATCTTTCATGAGCTCGCTCATAGACAGATGGCACGGAAGTATGGATATTTAGCCTTTTACAAACGGTGGGATACGGGTATCGTACTTGCACTTGGAGTTGGTATTTTAACAAAACTCTCTACAGGCCATTCATGGGTATTTGCTGCCCTCGGAGCAGTCTATATATATGCTCCCTATCAATATTGGGAGGATAAGGAGGCATATGGTAAAATCAGTTTGGCCGGTCCTCTAACCAATATAGTCGTAGGAATAGTTTCAGGAATTATTGCAAAATATTATCTAACTCCATACACAGTGTTATGGGCGATATTGAGGTACACTGCATCTGTAAACCTCTGGCTGGCATTTTTTAATCTCCTACCAGTGCCACCCTTAGATGGATATAAGGTTTTAAGATGGAACTCAGGATACTGGGCGGTTGCGATAGGTGTGGCTTATCTCTTCAGGAGCATACTTTAACACCTACGGTGATATAAAACGGGAAAAAGTTAAATATGCATTGAAAGACTTTTATTCGGTGATGGAAATGGAATACAAGGAACCTATTGGAGTTACCATCGATCTTAAAACAGGTGTAATTCCCGGTGCGAAAAAGCTTGTAAGGCGTTTAAGCGACTTAAAAGGATATTTCATTAATGAAGAAGCATACAATGAACTCCTTGGAAAGGATCCCGTGGTGTATGAGGTCTATGCAGTGGAACAAGAAGAAAAAGATGGTGATTTAAACTTTGCCACTACAGTTCTTTATCCCGGTAAGGTTGGGGAGGAGTTCTTCTTTACCAAAGGTCACTACCACTCGAAAGCTGACAGAGCTGAGATATATTATGCCATAAACGGAGTTGGCGGAATGCTCCTCCAGACTCCTGAAGGCAGGGCGAAATGGGTTCCGATGGGGCCCGGCACTGTTGTTTATGTACCACCGTACTGGGCTCATAGAACTGTAAATACTGGAGATGAGCCATTCATATTTTTGGCGATATACCCTGCCGATGCTGGCCACGATTATGGAAGCATAAAAGAAAAGGGCTTCTCAAAGCTTGTCATTGAGGATGATGGGAAAGTTAAAGTCGTGGATAATCCACGGTGGAAGACATAACCTCTTTTTCTGTTTTATTATGAGTGATTCACAGCATAAGCCCATCTCATAAGCCATTGTGGGAACATATAGGCACACATAGTACCACAACTTTTATTAGTCCTTATCTTGTATAACACCCCCGGTGATACTGATGTGGGATGAAATGTATTCCAGAGCTTTGAAGAGAGTAGAGGAGGCGCTTCCCGAGATAGAAGGAGTTCTGCTGGCCTACAACACTAACATTGATGCAATTAGATATCTTGATCGGCATGATTTGGAAGACAGGATTGAGAAAATCGGAAAGGAAGAGGTTTTTAAATACAGTGATGAACTGCCTGAAAAAATCACAGAAATATCTCACCTTCTGGGAGGAATATTGTGGAGCATTAAAAGGGGAAAGGCGGCAGAATTGTTTGTTGAGAGTACCTCAGTCAGGGAGTATATGAAGTGTTGGGGCTGGGATGAGCTCAGGATGGGGGGACAAGTTGGCATAATGGCAAACCTCCTTGGAGGAGTTTATGACATTCCAGTTATAGCCCATGTTCCACAGATTTCAAAGTTACAAGCCCAGCTCTTCAAAGACGGCCCAATCTATGTTCCAAAGATTAAGGAGGGGACGCTCAGGTTTGTTCATCCAAAAGAGTTTAGAGGAGATGAAGAGAGTCTCACTCACCACATATATGAATTCCCAAGAGGATTTGAGGTTTTTGGAATTAAAGCCCCCAGGGAGAATAGATTTATAGGTTCAGCTGATGATTATAATCCAAACTTGTATATAAGACCTGAATTCAAGGAAAATTTTGAGGAGATAGCTAAAAAGGTGCAGCTGGCGATAATAAGCGGCCTACAAGCTCTGACTAAAGAAAACTATCTCCAGCCGTTTAATGAGATTGAGAGGCATCTGGAGATTCTGAACGAGAGGGACATTCCTGTTCATCTTGAGTTTGCATTCACACCCGACGAAGCAGTCAGAAAGAAACTCGTTGATATTCTCGGCGAATTCACAAGTGTTGGTTTAAATGAGGTTGAACTTGCCTCTGTGATGGCGGTTCTGGATGAGAAGGAACTTGCTGAGCGCCTTATTGCCCATGATCCCGTGGATCCAATAGCAGTTGTTGATGCTATGATGAAGCTTGCTGAAATAACTGGAGTTCAAAGGATACACTTTCACACCTATGGGTATTATATTGCTCTTACTTCATATGAGGGGGAGTATGTGAGGGATTCACTTCTCTTTGCAGCACTTGCAGCAGCAGCCAAGGCAAAGCTTGGTGATGTGAGGAATCTTGGTGATATTAGTAGGGCACTTGATGTTCCAGTGAATGAAAAAGCATTTGATGTTGAGAATAGGCTGAAAGAAGAATTTGACCTTAATAATGGAGTTGCTAAAGTCAATGAAGGACAGCTGAGCTTTGTGCCGACGAGGATAGTTGCAAAGCCAAAGAGCACCGTGGGAATAGGAGACACAATTTCAAGCTCTGCGTTTGTGAGTGAATTTGCCCTGCGGAGGTAACCCGGGCAAATTTTATATACCTTTAGTTACTAACATCCTTCGGGTCTGTATTAATTTTGAGACCTGTCTGCGATTTAATAAGTCTTGGTAGCTGGAGGTGATTCTATGCTCTTAGAAGCTCCTGTTTACAAAGAGTTATTTGGAGCAATCGAGATTTATGAGGTTCAGAAAGTAATAAAACTGGATACACAGACGAGGGATGTTGGAAGTTTCACTGTCAAAAACGTTCCGAGAGAAGATATTTATCGCGTTCTGGAGGACACAGCTATAGTTGTTCCAATGAAAAATGAAAAGCTCCAGCTCGTTGATGGCGTTCTTAAGGCTATACCACACCAGTGTCCCATAATTGTGGTTTCCAACAGCAAACGTGAGGGTCCTAACCTGTTTAAGCAGGAAGTAGATTTGATAAAACATTTTTACAATTTAACACATTCGAAGATAGTTATGGTCCACCAGAAAGATATTGGGATAGCCAAGGCTTTTCAGGAAGTTGGGTATACTGATGTTCTCGACAGTGAGGGTAACGTAAGAAGTGGGAAAGGAGAAGGGATGTTAATTGGTATTCTCTTAGCTAAATCTCTGGGAGTTAAATATGTGGGTTTTGTTGATGCTGACAACTATATTCCGGGTGCAGTTAACGAATATGTGAAAGACTATGCTGCGGGTTTTTTGATGAGCGAGAGCGACTACTCAATGATAAGACTGAGCTGGAGGCATAAACCAAAGGTAAGCAAAAGGGGTCTCTATTTCAGAAAATGGGGTAGAGTAAGCGAAATCACGAACAGATATATGAATGCACTTTTTGGTGCCGGTACAAACTTTGAAACTAATATAATAGCCACTGGAAATGCTGGAGAGCATGCAATGACAATTAAACTCGCTGAAATACTGCCGTTTTCAACGGGATATTCTATAGAACCCTTTGAACTGGTGTATATTTTTGAGCGTTTTGGGCAGTGGGAGGGAGTTGAAGAGTATAGGGATGTTTATGACCACGGTATAGAGATATTTCAAATTGAAACCTTGAATCCTCATTTCCATGAAGAGAAGGGACAAAAACATGTGGCGAGCATGATTTTGAGTTCTCTGGGAGTTATATATCACTCCAAACTCGCAACAAAAAGCCTAAAGAAGCGGATCCTCGAAGATTTGAGGCTGCATGGTTTGTTGGGGGAAGGTGAAGAACCGCCACAACCCCGAATAATGCGGCCTGTACAGGATATAGATGTAAATACGTGGTTAAATATCTTAGAGGACAATGCGGAGACTCTCTTTAAATTCGAAATCTGAGGGAGGGGCATGGGGGAGACTAAGGTCATCTTTCTTGATATTGACGGAACACTAATTGGAGATGATTACTCTCCAGAACCTGCACGGAATATAATCATGTGGCTGAAGGATAATGGATTTGAGATAGTTTTTAACTCTTCAAAAACATGGGCCGAGCAGGAGTATTATAGGAAAGCTCTTAATATCAGAAGTCCTTTCATAGTGGAAAATGGAAGTGCAATTTATGTTCCTGAGGATTATTTCCCTTTTGAAATATCCGCACCCAGAAGAAAATCGTACTATGTGTTGGAATTCGGGGAGAGATACCACAAGATAAAGAGCATACTTGAAGGCATATCCGAAGAATTTGGACTGAAATATTACGGAAACTCAACTATCAAAGAAATTATGTCATTTACTGGGCTGCCGAAAAAACTTGCTATGTTGGCAATGATTAGGGAATATTCAGAGACAGTATTTCAATGGAATAATGAAGGATTCATATCGGTGCTGGAGCTCAACGACCTGAGAGTTTCAAAGGGCAGTAGATTTTTTAACATACATGGGAGGGTGGATAAAGGAAAAGCGGCGTTAGTGCTAATCTCACTTTACCAAAAAATTGGGAGAGTAAGAACCTATGCCGTAGGAGATGCTCCCAACGATTTTCCACTTTTGGATGTTGTTGACAATCCCTACCTTGTAGGACATCTGACTCATCCAAGAGCTAAAAATATAAATTCAATCGAAGAACTAAGGGAGGTGGTGTTATGAAAACTTTAATTTTGGCTGGAGGGAAGGGTACGAGGTTATGGCCCTTAAGTAGAGAGTTAATGCCAAAACAGTTTATAAAAATATTTGACAGTGTATCACTCTTTCAAAAAACAGTAAGAAGAGCTTTGCTTTTTTCCAAACCAAAGGAAATTTTTGTCGTCACCAATAAAGAGTATCGCTTCAGGGTATCTGACGAACTCATGGAGATAGGCATTGAACTACCAGAAGAAAATATTCTTCTTGAGCCTGTTGGAAAAAACACATTGCCTGCGATATATTGGGGTCTGAAAACAATTCACGAAAATTTTGGAAAATCAAAGGTTGCTGTTTTGCCATCCGATCATCTGATTGAGGCTAATGAGAGATACATTAAGGCTTTTAGAACTGCAGAAAAACTCGCTGAAAAGTATTTTATAACCTTCGGGATCAAACCCACAAAAGCCCATACGGGTTATGGTTATATCAAGCCAGGGGAAAAACTGGAAGGAGGTTATAAAGTCGCCCAATTCAAAGAAAAGCCTGATTCCAGAACTGCAAAGAAATATGTTGAGGAAGGCTACTACTGGAATAGCGGAATGTTTATGTTTGATACAGAATTGTTCATTCAGGAAACTAAAGCTCTGGCTCCAGATGTGTATGAAGCATTTGAAGAGAGTAGGAGTATAGAAGAGGCATATGAGCTGGTTCCAGATATATCAGTTGATTATGGGATAATGGAAAAAACCAATAAAGCTGCTGTTGTGCCTCTCAACGTTTATTGGAATGACTTAGGCAGTTTTGACGCTATTTATGATGCTTTTGAAAAGGACGAAAATGGTAATGCGATAAAAGTCAGAGGCCTAAAAGCTGATTATATAGGGATAGATTCTGAAAACAACCTTGTCATGACTGAAAGATTAACTGCTACCGTTGGTGTGAAGGACATGATCATAATAGATACTGGAGATGCCTTACTGGTTGCCTCACGAGGAGAAAGCCAGAAGGTCAAAGAAGTCTATAGAAGGCTCAGAGAAAAAGAAGATGAGAGAGTAATTGTGCATAGGACGGCATACAGGCCATGGGGCTCATACACCATTCTTGAGGAAGGGGATCGTTATAAGATAAAACGTCTGACGGTTCTGCCGGGTAAAAAACTGTCGCTTCAAATGCATTATCACAGGAGTGAGCATTGGGTTGTTGTAAGGGGGACGGCAAAGGTTATCCTCGAAGAGAAGGAAGTCCTCCTGAGGCCCGGGGAGAGTACTTTTATCCCGGCAGGTGTCAGGCACAGACTTGAAAATCCGGGTAAGGTTGTTCTTGAGGTAATAGAAACACAGATAGGGGAGTATCTGGGAGAGGATGATATAGTCAGATTTCAAGATGACTTTGGGAGAAATTGATTGACAGAACTTATAAGGTGATGGAAATGGGGAAGCTGTTTGGAACGTTTGGAGTCAGGGGAATAGCCAATGAAAAAATAACACCGGAATTTGCCCTTAAAATGGGTATGGCCTTTGGAACTATGCTGAAGAGAGAAGGCAGGAAAAGACCGCTCGTAGTTGTCGGCAGGGATCCAAGGGTAAGCGGTGAAATGCTAAAGGAGGCCCTGATAAGCGGACTCCTCAGCATAGGAGTTGATGTTATAAATGTAGGGATAGCACCTACACCTGCAATCCAGTTTGCCTGCAGATACTTTAGGACAGACGGAGGTGCAGTGATAACAGCTTCGCACAATCCTCCAGAGTACAACGGTATAAAACTCCTTGAACCAAACGGTCTGGGGCTGAAAAAAGAACGTGAGGCAGTGGTTGAAGAGCTGTTTTTCAATGAGAATTTCGATCGGGCTAAATGGCATGATATAGGTGAGATCAGGGAGGAGGATATAATCAGACCCTACCTCGATGCCATCAAGAGCAGGGTCGATATGGAGGCTATAAAGAGAAGGAGGCCCTTTGTGGTTGTTGACACCTCTAATGGTGCAGGTAGCTTAACACTTCCATATCTGCTAAGAGAGCTTGGCTGTAAGGTGGTCTCGGTAAACGCCCAACCTGATGGACACTTTCCTGCAAGAAATCCCGAGCCGAACGAGGAGAATCTCAGAAGTTTCATGAAAATCGTTAAGGCTCTCGGAGCAGACTTTGGTGTTGCACAGGATGGTGATGCCGACAGGGCGGTTTTCATAGATGAGAATGGAAACTTCATTCAGGGAGATAAAACATTTGCTCTCGTAGTAAAGGCAATGCTCCAAGAAAATGGTGGTGGTCTGGTCGTTACAACAGTGGCAACATCACACATAATTGATGAGCTTGCGAAGCAGTACAATGGAAAGGTCATTAAAACAAAAGTTGGGGACCTGATAGTTTCAAGGGCTCTTCTTGAGCACAATGGCCTTGTTGGGGGGGAGGAAAACGGTGGTGTAATCTTTCCGGATTTCGTCCTCGGCAGGGATGGTGCGATGACAACAGCAAAAATAGTTGAGATATTCGCGAAGAGCGGGAAAAAGTTCAGCGAGCTTATCGACGAACTGCCGAGATTTTACCAAGTAAAGACAAAAAGGCATATAAGTGGGGACAGGCATGCCGCTGTTGAGAAGGTTGCAGAGCTTGCGGAGCAGAGAGGCTTCAGGCTTGACACAACCGATGGAACAAAGATTCTCTTTGATGATGGCTGGGTTCTCGTGAGAGCAAGTGGAACCGAACCGATAATAAGGATTTTTGCAGAGGCAAAGGATGAAGAAAAGGCTGAGGAGTATCTTAGCATTGGTCTTGAGCTTCTGAAGGAGTCCCTTAAAGTCTAACCTTTATATGCTGGGGGAGTTCTTCCCACTCCCTTTTCTGTAGCAAAGCAGCTGCTTCCTCAAGAGTCAGGGGGATATCCCTTATACCCACCATTCTAAGCAGTTGTATAACCTCTGGGATTTCTAAGTTTGCCTCCTCAAGAATATCCTCTCTGGAGAAAAGCTCTCTTGGTCTTCCTCCGAATATCAGTTTTCTGTTTATGACGTAACATCTGTCAGCCAGTCTTATTGCTCTTAGGTCGTGAGTTGCCATTACAACAGTTTTTCCTGTATCCCTCAGCTCTCTGATTAGGTTAAGTATGTAATTACGGTTCCTCAGGTCGAGATCCCTCGTGGGTTCATCCAATAAGACGACATCGGGATCTAAGGCCAGCACGGCGGCTATTGAGGCCTTTTTCTTCTCGCCCCCACTCAGATTATAGGGATGTCTGTCCTTAAGATGGTATATGCCGAGTTTTTTCATTATGTCCTCTGTCATGGCTAATGCTTTCTCCTTTTCATAGAGATGTAAGGGGCCAAAAGCAACATCTTCCAGAACGGTAGGGCTGAATAACATAATATCTGGATTCTGAAATAGAAATCCCACTTTACTTCTAAACCACTCCATATCCTTCTCATTTGTGAGAACATCCTCTGTAATTCTTTTTCCCATAAAACGTATTTCACCCTTTTGAGGGAAAATTAATCCATCGAGAATCTTCAGCAGAGTTGTTTTTCCTGCTCCGTTAGGCCCCACAATTGCTACGATCTCCCCCCGATATATATCCATGCTAATGTCTTCCAATGCCATCTTTCCTGTTGGGTACCTGTACGAAACTTCCCTGACTTCGTAGATTTTTCTGCTCATATAAACCACCTATCCCCTATAAACACAGCGCTCATTAAGAATATTGTTAAAGTCAAAAAAATGGCATCACGTTTCTTAAATTTAAATTCGTTCAGGCTTTTTGCTGAGTGTAGATAACCCCTTGAGAGCATGGCATAATAAATGTCCTCCCCCATCATCTGAGTTTTTATAAAAACAGCCCCCATATTCTTTCCAGCCTCTTTCCAGCTCTCAACCATTCTAAGCTTCCGACACAGCCTCGATCTCCGGGAATACATCGAATCAAGTAAGATGTTGATGAGGAGAAATATATATCTATAGGTTAGGGTGGTTATCGTTATCACTGTGCCGGGGATTTTGAAATCTGAAAGAGCTTTCATAACATCACTCCATTTCGTCGTTATTGTCAGGAGGATTGCATATGAAACTGCAGTTGCAACTCTCAGGGTAAATAATCCTGCTGCATGAAGGCCTTCCTCTGTTATTGCGATATAAGGTGATCTCCAGATGACCAGCAAGGCTCTACCGGGGGTTATGACGTTAAAAATGGCAGGAATGGCTATGATACCTGTGAATAACGGTATAAAAACCCACACTCTTTTCAGAAAATACGTTGGGGGGATTCCAGAAAGAGTTGCCATCAGAAGAGGAATGGAATACAGAAGAAGGAGGGTTTTTATATGTCCTACGCCTACCACAACAGAAATTGAAATCAGCAAAGCTATCAATTTAGCCCGGGGATCAAGAGACTGGAGTAGTCCTCTGTTCTGTGCATACTTCTCTGAGAACACAGCTTCCTTTATGAATGAGATGACCTCTTCCACGGTTTTATCTATCAGCTTGCTCATTTTTATCCCTCAGGTATAAAAATAAAAAATCAGGAAGACGGGCTCACGAACTTCATCAGAGCATAGTATGCCCCGAGAACTAAGGCAACACCAACAACAGCGGAGATTATGTATCCCACAGATGCGTGGAGCTTGTCTTCCCATCCTGGAACGTTGTAATCAGGAAGAACTGCATGTGTCCATGTACTGGACAGTTTTTCCATGCCTGTGAGTTTCTCGTGAACCTGATTGGATAGGTCGCTGGGATCCCATTCTCCCCATGCATCTCCATAGTTCCATACAAGTAAAATACCTATTGGGGAGAGGATTATTAATACCCCAATTATGGCAAGGAATGTTTTTGTGAGTCTGTCCATAGCATCACCCCCTCAAAGCTTCGGGTTCTCCCATACTGAACAGCTCAGGCTGAGATTTTTTGACATACCATAGAACCGTTGCAGTTACAACCGCTGCCGCTGGACCTGCTGTTACCAGATGTGCAAATGCCATGGCTGGAACGGAAACCCAGAAGGTATACGGACAGTATCCCTGCTGGATATAAGGCTGAAGTCCAAACTCAAAGCCTGCAACAATTGCCGCTGTTACAAGTCCTACATATGCCCCTATTCCAGCTGCTGCAACATCATTAATCTTTGTTCTCAGTACTCTGTACGTGTAATAACCCACAAAGGGCAGAACTACTGCCATATTGAAGCAGTTAGCCGCATAAGTCGTTATTCCTCCATCACCGAAGAAAAGTGCCTGTATCAGTAGTACAATCGATATTGAAACTGTAGCTGCCCATGGCCCTATAAGTATTGCTATTATCGTTCCTCCGACAATGTGGGCTGTCGTCCCATCGGGAACCGGTAGGTTATACATCATGACAAGGAATGAGAATGCTGTCAGGACTCCAAGCAGAGGCACCTGTTTTGGGTGGAGGTTCTTGAGCCATTTGATTCCCTTGTACCAGAAGGGTATCATCACTATGTAAAAAAACATGCATGTATATGGTCCAAGATATCCATCGGGTATGTGCAATTTTATCCCTCCATTCTGTGTGTTTTTGGTATTATCAAACCTTAAAACAGTGGCACGATATAAAAAGCTTTTTCAAACAATAGTAGCACAACTAAAGGTGAAAAACGAGAAAAGTCAGAGGTAACCTCTGTCTTCCTCTTCTTGAGTTGGGGGCATCTGCTGCTCAAGCATAGCCCTTTGCATCTCCTGAACTTTCTTCAGGATTTCCTCGGTTTCTTTTGCTCTCTCATCGAGAGCACTCATGTCAATTTCTAAATTAAGCATTTGTGCGACAACGCTTAAGACTGCCTTTGCGGCTTTTGCATCGACTATGTAGCCGAGACTCTCACCGAGAAGGCAGATACCTCTCATTCCCCTGAGCTTACCAAGTCCAAGCAACAATCCAGCTGCACCGACTATAGCCCCTCCCTCATCCTCTCTGAAGACTACTGGCAAATCTTTAAACTGTTTAATCATGTCCTCATGAGTAACTGAAGCCAAAACTTTTGGCTCTCCTTCAATTTCAGGCACCTGATAGCCACCCATTGTGATGATTTCTCTTGTTCCAAATTCCTGCACAAAATCGAGCATTTTTCCAACCACTTCAAAGTGTCCGGGACTGTCGGTTGGTGGAACCTGCATATCCCCTGTTATAATTATGATATCCCTATGCTCACTATCAGGGCTTTTCCAGTAGTAAAATTCATTTTTCATTAGCTCCACAACTGAATTCCTCTTTATGACAACTTGGTGCATGAAATGCGGTGAGTATAAATCTGCGAATTTTTTGGCGTTTAACTCCTGAATCAGGTGCTCAGCGGCAAGTTTTCCAACCAAACCAATGCCGGGAAGACCCTCTATAAAGATTGGATCATCAAGCTCTGGTCTTTCATAAACAACTATTATGCTCTCTTTCATTTTTATTTCCTCCCGATTCCAAGGAGCTCCCTCTTCAGCTTTCGCCTGTAGGCTCCATAGGGATCCTCAGGTGAGAACCTTGGAGGATGAGCCACCTTTGTTTTAGTCCCACACACAGGACAGATTTCTCTAAGTGTGTATCTATTGCATTTTGGACATTTTTTTATGCGGAACCTCATCTCTCTCTCCTCTTAATCTTTTTGATTCTTTTTTCTTTTCTGATCAAAGTTGCCTCCCCGCCGGCTTCCTTTATAACTCTAAGGATTTCTTCTGCAATACTCTCAAGAATCTCTTCGGCTTTGTAGTAATCTGGGGCAGTTATATCAATTCTGTATCTTGGAGCTCCTTGGTATGTGAATTTAACCTCTATCTCTTTCTCTTCATTTGCTCTATCCCTTGCCCTGATTAGTGCCTCCTTAATGATTTCAATGCCATTTGGTTTGGGCACTGTTATTTCAAACTCCGCATCTATTGTAACTGTCGGTACCTCAACGTAGCTTGTGACTATCTCCTCAAGAGGGGCAAGCCATTCCTCGGGTATCAAATCTTTAAGGACATCAATGCCGTTCTGGGCAGCATCTTCAAATGCCGCATAAACTTCCCCATATTCTTTCTCAAGGGGGACCCAGACTTCTCTCCACGCTGTTCTGAAATCCTTTCCGAGCTTTTCAGCTGTCATTTTCAGGAGGTTCTCGGCCTTCTGAGCTCTCTTGAATTCCTGTAGCTTGGCCTTCCTTTGCTGCTGATTAACTCTCTTAAGACTTAGGTCAATATGTCCTTTGCTCGGGTCGACCCTGATCACCTTGGCAACTATTTTTTGGCCTTCTTTGATGTAGTCTCTTATGTTTTTGACCCATGTTGAAGC
This sequence comes from uncultured Thermococci archaeon, assembly GCA_964487115.1. Lineage (GTDB taxonomy): Archaea > Methanobacteriota_B > Thermococci > Thermococcales > Thermococcaceae > Thermococcus. The sequence goes on from CAZAPD010000046.1 coordinate 25,860, forward strand.
TACCTCACTGATATGCATGAAGCCCTCCTTTCCGGGATATTCGTCCAGTATGAGAAAAGCACCGTAAGGATGAATATTTTTGACTGTTGCAACCACAAACTCTCCCTCTTCAGGATATTCCCTCGCTTTCCTTGGCATTTTAACCACCTCAAAATTTCTTTGTCCTCTTTTATTTAAACAAGGAGGTTTTTAAAGTTTAGGAGAAAAGGAAATGGGTTCATTCAAGAACCTCTAAAATCTTAGCTTTAATCACGCCCTTACCACCTGTGGGTTCGACAAGTGTGGCACCGCAAACGAGGCATCTAACCTTCGTCGCTGGATTGCTGAAGACTATCTGCTCGTTACCACAGTCAATGCATTTGACCTTGAGGAATCTGGATCTTGGCATTGGAATCAAGTTTTTTGGTAGTGTCATTAGCTCACCTCCACGAGCTCAAACTTTTTCACTCTGAAACCTTTTCCTCTTGTATGGGCCTTGCCACATACAGTACAGCGGAAGCGGAGGTCGAGCTTTTTTACAGGTTTTTCTCTACCAGCGGGATTTGGTCTCGGAAAACCTCGGTAACCTTTCATGATTCTTCTGAATCTTCTCTGTCCTTGGCTAAGCTCACTCCTCGGCCTTTTCTTGACCTTTTCAACTTTGTGAATTGTGTGCTTCTTGCAGTAGGGACAGTATGTTCTTATCTGCTTTGGATACTTCATTTTCTCACCTCCAACAAGAGGCCCAGTGGGTTCTCCCCGGATACCCCTGAGCCATGAACCATGACAGTTCGGATAGGCCTTCGACTTTGACTTTAAAACGTTTTTGGCTAAAGCTGAAGAATGAGCGGAAGAATGAAAGGTATCACAGCTGTTAGAATAAACCCATGGACGAATGCTACCACAGCAGTCCCGCTATCCCCAAACTTCCTAATTATTGGAAGGGTCGTGTCCATCGTAGTAGCCCCTCCAATTGAAACGAGGGGCTCTTTTGGAATTTTTCCTGCTGCAATTGGGTAGAGTATTACCGTAATTATCTCTCTCGTTAAATTTGCCAGAAAACCTAAAGCACCATAGACAGCTGAATATTGGGCGATAAGTGGCCCGGTAAGACTATACCAGCCACAACCCGCAGCTACGGCTAATCCCCACCTTAGGGATATTCCGAGAATTAACGATGCTATCAGACCGCCAATTAGAGAACCCAGCATAGTGGAGAACGGCAGGAGGAGAACAAATTTGCTGACTTTTTTCACCTCATTTATGTTGCTCATTCCAAGGTCCACTCCAATAAAGAATATCAAGGTGTAAAGCATGAGCTCGTAGAGATTGCCAAAATCAGGAGAGATAATTTTGCCGGTTATAAGACCTGCTGTAAGAGCTACAAGGACAAGATACAGAAACCTCACTTTATCAGCCTCCTAAGGATGGTGGCAAACGTTAGACTTCCGAGTATTGCCAGAATTGCAAAGAGTACTGAGGCTCCAAAAAGCCATGATGCACTTATCTTGACCTTTCCTGCTTCAACTCCCATAAAAAAGATAAGAGCCAGCAGAGATAGGCTTATTAAGATGTCAAGCCATCGTCTACTTTTTGATAGATATCCTTTTCCAATGTATCCCACAAGTAACCCAATGAGGAGTGGAATGAAGATGTTCATAATGTAAAATTAAAACGTGAAGATAATAAGCTTAACGCTTCATGAAAGATAAAATCAAATACCATTATCCATAAACTGTTTCTCTGGTGTTGGGATCGAATAAATATATTCTGTTCTCCTCGGGTCTCCAGTAAATTTCTCCTCTGGTAGTTTTTATGTCTTCTGGGAGACGTATAACTATTTCCGTGTTTCCATATCCAACATGTCCGAAGTTTTCAACTCCAAGCTTTTCTACTCCAAGAAGTTCGCCTTTTATGAATCCTTCAGCTGGCTGTGGGCTTATCTGGACATGCTGGGGTCTGAATCCAAGTATAACATTTCCGTGGGGAACGTCTTTGGGTAGCTCCATAGAAAAGTGTTCGGTTTCAAACACTGTTTTTCCATCTTTATCGATTATCTCCCCTTCGATGAGGTTCATTGGAGGACTGCCAACGAAGGTTGCTACGAATGTGTTCTTAGGCCTGTAGAATATTTCATCTGGTGTTCCTACCTGCTGGAGAATACCTTTGTTCATAACTGCTATCCTGTCCGCCATAGTCATTGCTTCGACTTGATCATGTGTCACATAGACTGTTGTGATGCCAAGCTCGTAGCTCAGAAGTTTTTTGAGCTCGAAACGCATCTGTGTTCTTATCTTGGCATCGAGGTTGCTAAGTGGTTCATCTAACAGGAAGACTTGAGGCTCTCTAACAAGAGCCCTTGCCAGTGCAACACGCTGTTGCTGACCACCACTTAGCTCGCTGGGTTTTCTGTTTAAAAGAGCATCAATCCCTAAGAATTCAGCTACTTCTTTAACCTTCTTTGCTCTTTCTTCTTTGGGAACGCCGGACATTTTTAATGGAAATTCAATATTCCCAAAAACGGTCATATGGGGATAGAGGGCATAGCTCTGGAAAACCATGGCGACATTTCGTTTTGTTGGATCTACATCGTTGACAATGCTATCTCCAATCCAAATTTCTCCTTCTGTAGGTGTCTCTAATCCCGCAATCATTCTCAGCGTTGTGGATTTGCCACAGCCTGAAGGGCCGAGTAGCACCATAAATTCCCCATCTTTGATTCCAAGATTGAGGTTCTTAACTGCAGTCACTTCTCCAAACTTTTTAGTGACATTCTTAAGCAAAATCCGCGCCATTAACCTTTCCCTCCTGTAATTACAATACCTCTAATAAGATATTTGTTCAAGACAAGGAAGAGTATTATAGTAGGAGCAGAGGCAACGAGGGAGCCTGCAATTATTGGCGTGTATTCTGTCCACATGGATCTCTGGAAAGCAAAACTCAACCCCACCGGGAGAGTAAAGTTCTCTGGAGAACGAAGGAATATCAACGGCCCGATGAATGCATTCCAAGATCCTAAAAACTGGTATACAGCAACTGCTCCAAGAGCTGGTTTGGCTAAGGGCAAGGCTATGTAAAAAAATGCTTTTATTGGTCCGCATCCGTCTAATCGGGCTGCTTCAAATATTTCATCGGATAACGACACAAAATACTGCTTCATTAGGAAGATGCTGGAGACATTAACTAAACCCAAAAGTGCCAGTCCAAAAATATTATCAATTAGTCCAAGCTTGTAGATTATGATGTAGTTCGGCACTAATGTCACAAACATTGGTATCATTAACAGAGATAACATGGCAGAGAATATTGCATCTCTGCCGGGAAATTCCAGTCTTGCGAATGCATATCCAGCCATGCTGGAGAATACAATATTCCCAGCAATTATGAGGCCTGCATACAAGGCGGTATTCCTAATCCATCTCGGGAACAATTCAAGTCTGAAAAGTTTCTCATAGTTTTCAAGGGTAAACGGATGAGGTATCCACTGAGGAGGATAGTGCGAAGCTTGGGCCCATGTCATGAAAGAGGCTACGAGAGAACGAATGAATGGCATTAAATATACCAGAGCAAAAGTAATCAAAACAACGTAAGTTATAACTTTCCAGATGGTTTTAACAAGCTTTTCTTTCTCTTTTGGTGTCATTTCACTGCCCTCCCATATTTTTTCTGAAAGATATATGTGGTTGTGAATATTATTGCGAACAAAAACCAGCTTTTTGCAGCTGCCACTCCAGGTCTGATCCTTGTAAATGCTTCATTGTATATATCCAAAGCCACTGTATAGCCAGCCCCACCAGGACCACCGTTAGCTCCTGCCATGATCCATGCCAAATCGAACATCTGCAATGCCCCTATAAGTCCCATCACAACAACATATGTTATCATTGGTTTCAGCATTGGTATTGTTATGAAAAAGAATCTCCTTATAGGACCAGCTCCGTCGAGCATAGCCGCTTCATATATATCCTTAGGAATTGCTTGCATTGCAGCCAAGAATGATACCATAAAGTGTCCGCTTGTTCCCCATATTGCAACCAACGCAATTGCTAAGAGGAGATAATGGGGATCATTCATCCAGTCAATTGGTTTGAATCCGGGGATTATATGGACGAGAATATAGTTTATGAAACCTGTTTTCATGAAAAGCCAGATAAAGATGAGACCGACGATTACAGAGCTTGTTGTTGCAGGTAAAAAATATGAAACCTTAAAAAATTGCTGTCCCTTAATTTTCTGATTTGCAAAAGCCGCTAAAGTTACGGCAAGAAACGTCTGAATCGGAACTACAAGAGCAGTATAGATGAGGATATTCTTAAGTCCTGTATAAAAAGGAGCCAATATATAAGGGTAACCATGAAATCCTCTACTTAAATCCCTTAAAACTATCATGTAATTATGCAACCCAACAAACTGCATTTTTCCTATATAGTCCCATTTAAAGAAACTTAGATAAAAAGCGAATACCATAGCGAAATATCCAAAGATCAAATTTAATATTACAGCAAAGGATATGAGGAACAAACCTGCTGTTATATCTTTATTCCTTGATTTTTCATAAAAAGAAGAAAATGAAGGCATAGAAAACATGAAATCACCCCTTCAACTACTAAATTCTTCTTGCACAAGCTGCTTCATAATTTCGATGGCCTTTTCTGGTGTTATCTCACCCCTCATAGCTGAAGCCATAGTATCGCTGAATTTACTTTCGAGTTCTCCGCTCTTTGGACCCCATATGAAAACTATAAGGTCTTTATATTCTGGTATAAATGAGAGAGTTTTCTTGTGCTGGGGCCACATATTGGGATCATTTTCAAATCCCTTCATGCTTGGTAATGTCTGTCCAGCTTTAACTACAAGATCTTCTTGGCCCTGTGGCCCTGTAACAAACTTGACAAAGTCCCATGCTTCTTGTGGATGCTTGGTCTTTGCATTTATGCCCAGAATGACTGTATATGCCATGGTGACTCTGCCATCTTTTCCAGCTGGTAAAGGTGCCATGTCCCAATCTGTACCGTATTTAAAGTTTGGAAATTGGTCTGCAAGAAATGGAATCATCCAGTTTCCACTTATAACCATAGCAACCTTCTGTTGACCAAATGCATCTCCAAGCCATCCAGCACCAACATCACTTGGCTGAACAACATATGGTTTCTTGCCCTCCTTTTGCATCTCAACATGCCCAATTCTGTAGAGGTTGATATACCATGTGAGGGTTTCTTTAACAATTGGATTATCAAACCATGAAGCATCACTTGCTTTTTCAAACCATGGCTTGGGTGCTCCATTGCTAACTGCGACAGGAACATACCTATTGAAGCCTCCAAGGTATATAGCCAACCCCGGAACTCCCGTTTTTTCAGTTATAATCTTGGCATCTTGTTCAAGTTCATCCCATGTTTGTGGGGGTTTGGTTATTCCTGCCTGTTCGAAAAGTTTTTTGTTATAGAAGAGCACAAGCATGCTCCAGTCCTTAGGTATGCCGTATAATTTGCCATCCTTTTCAAAAGGTTTTAGTAGGAAGGGGTAGAACTTATCAATGAAACTCTTGTCTGCTAAGTTTGAGACAGGGTATAAAGCTCCTTTGTTTATGAAAATTGGTGCCCATGAACTGTCCACGTAAAAGACATCTGGAGCTACGCCGGCACCAAAGGAGGCTAATATGTTCTCGTGAAACATCTTAGTAATGACTTCATATTTGACTTCGATGTTGGGATATTCTTTCTCGAATTCAGAGATAATCTTTTGATAATTCTTCATTTCGGTTTCTCCAGCACTCCAGCCAGCAAATCTTATGAAAACTTTCTTCTCAATTTGGGTTTGGGTTTGAGTTTGGGTTTTAGTTTGCACTTCTGTTGTAGTCTGTATCTTTGTCTCAGTTGTAGTTTTGGTAGTCACTGTAGGAGAGCTGGTTGATGTTGTACCTCCCCCACCAATACATCCTGCCGCAACCACACCTAATAAAACAATTGAAACCAAAATTAGACTGTAGATTTTCTTCATTAGGCATCCCCCTCATGTGAGGTTCTTCAAATTTTATACTATAATTATATTATATAAACTTTTCTTTATTATTTTCAATAATATTTAAATAGTAAAAAATGAAAATATGAGTGTGTGAGAGGTGATAGAAATGGGAGATTCATTAGCATCTCTTGTTGAAAAACTTCAAGAACTCGGCCTTACAAAGAGAGAAGCAGAGGTTTACTTGGCAATATGGATGAAAAATGGTGCAACTGTAAAGGAGTTGCTCGATCTTCTTGATGTGCACCAGCCTCAACTCTATAATATAATACAGAGTCTCATACGGAAGGGGTTTGTAAAAGCATCAGCAGGAAGACCAAGAATTTATATGGCAAGCGATATCGTGCCTCTTATTGATGTACAAAAAATGAAACTTGATTTATTAAAAGAAAGCCTCCAAGAGGGACTAATAAAACTCAGAAATAGGACTGAAGAGGAAACACCCTATATATCCATTGTTAGGAGTCTGGAAGGAATCTTGGCAAGTATTATTGAAATCATCAATTCGGCTGAGATTGAAATTAGGGCTGAACTGCCGTATATCGTATTTAAGGAACTAAAGCAATATCTTTTAAGTGCTCTTCAGAGAGGCGTTAACCTGTACCTCTTAGTATATCCAGAAGAAGAAGCTTTTGGAGAGTTTCAAATGTTCAAGGATAGGGTTAAAATCAAAACTTCTGAGCTTGGAAATTTTCTACTTGTGATATCAGATCTCTCCGTTGCAGTATATTCAAAACGAAGGTTCTTTAGTTCCAAAAAACTCCCTGTCTCAAATTCAGAGGTCTATGGCTATGAAATTCAAGAGAAGGATCTCTTGTTGAGGCTTTTGAATATACACAACAACCTCTGGAGAAAAGCTAAAGAAGTAATCTGTTGGGAACACACTCCTGAGGTTTATCCAAAGGTTTTACTTGAATTCTCTATGGCTCTTGATGAAATTGAGAATCTATTCAAGTTGGGGTATGTGCCCATTGTTACTGTTGAGGGGAGATATGTGAAAGATGGGCAGCCAGTAAAATTAACAGGAAAAGCTCGTTCAATAAATATGGCAGGTATAATCAGTAATTTTGTTCTTGATATTGGTACCAGAGAAGTTACGATAGGAGGATTTGATGCGGAGGTTGAGGATATAGAAGCTCAGAAGGTAATAATCGAAAAAATTATTAAAAAACCGAAGGGGGGAAAGCCTTGAACAATATTGGTATAATCTGGGACTTCGATGGAGTTCTTGTTTTTACACCGCATGAAGAGGCATGGAAAAGAGCGGCTGAGTATTATGGAGCATCAGGGTTTAACCATGAATTCTATGTACGATATGTTTCAGGAAAACCCAGATATGAAGGTGCTGACAATATTCTGAAGCTTCTCGGGATATATGAAAAACTTGGTGCGGATAGTGCAACGAAAAAACGAGAGCTACTACACGAATTTGCAAATTTTAAAAATCAACTGATAAATCAGATGTTTGAAAATGGAGAGTACGAGATTAATGAGAATGCAATATGGTTTTTAATTAAAAGCAAAAAACTTGGTGTTAAACATGCATTAGCATCAGCTTCAAAAAATGCAACTAAACTTGCAGAGAGAATAGAAGTCCGTTTTGAGAATCAAATTCTGCCCTTACGTTCATTATTCGATGTGAACGTGAGCGGAAAGGCCTCTTCAAAGGAAGAGGTCTTTAAATTAGCCGTTAGGGAGTTGAAAACCAAGTTCCCAGATTTGAAGTATCTGGCTGTAATTGAGGATTCCCCCACAGGTATAAAAGCAGCAAAGAAACTGGGGCTTTTCACCTTGGGATATGAGCGCGAAGCTAAACTCAATGCTGATTTAAGATTTGGAGATTTTGATGAACTTAATTTGAACGATATTCGGAAGGGGGTATGTAAATGAGATATCGCTTTAGCTTCGAGAAGTTCGACCAAGATGCAGAGGCATTTTATGGAACACTTCTAACATTGGGGAATGGGTATTTAGGTATCAGAGGAGAGATTGAATTGGAACCCAGTTTGTATGGCACTACTATAGCCGGTGTATATGATTATACCCCCTATTTCTACCGCGAGATTGTGAATGCTCCACGTGTTATTGGCATAAACCTATTCTTTAATGGGGAACCCATAAACCTCAGCACTCATAAAGTACATAAGTATGAGAGAGAGCTTGACATCAAAAATGGCATTCTTAAAACTTCCGTTGAAATTCATTCTCAGTATAACGGCACGATTCAATATGAAAGTATCAGAGTTGTTCATGGAAAGCGAAAAAATGTGGTGATTCTTAAATTTAAAATAAAAGCCAGTAAATCAGGTAATTTAACTGTGATATCGCCTATAAACATAAATACTGCAAATCCTCTTTACCGGCCAGAGATACTGGTGAAACATTATACTGTAAAGAAACAGAAAGATCTGAGTGATTCGGTATATGTAGAACTTGAAACCACAGATGGAAAGTATAGAATAGGAATTGCAAGCTCGCTGGTACTGAATTTACCGAATTCTAAACATTTGAGATTCATCAATAAAAGTGTAAATTGCATTGCAGAGGTTTTTAATCTTGAGGTTGAAAAGGACAGGGAGTATGAGTTTGTAAAGTATATTATAGTAGATTTTGTTTCTTTTTCTAATTCCGGAAATTTAAATTTAGAGTCTCATGTTTTGAACAGTCTCAGGGATATTCGGGAAAGGGGATTTGAGAGGCTGTATGAAGAACACAGGGATTACTGGAAAGAGATGTGGAAAGTTGCGAGCATCAAAATAAAAAGAGATGAAGAAGCTGAACGAGGTTTGCTCTTCAGTCTATTCCACCTAATGCAGAGTATTCCGGTGGATAGCAGGATTTCATTAACGGCAAGGGGTATTCATGGGTTTGGATATAGGGGGCATGTATTCTGGGATACAGAGATTTATGCCCTGCCGTTCTTTATGGCAGTTTTTCCAGAGAAGGCCAGGGAGATGCTGATATATCGCTACAATAACCTGAATGCTGCGAGGAAAAACGCAAAAGTTAATGGTTATAAAGGGGCTCAGTTTCCCTGGGAATCAGCAGATGACGGATATGAGGCAACTCCTTCTATAATTCCAACGGACATGGCTGGAAAAGACGTCATTCGGATTTATACTGGGGAAGAGGAGCATCATATAACAGCAGATATTGCATATGCTGTTGAGTTGTATTATAAATTTACCGGGGATATTGACTTCATGTCCGATTATGGACTTGAGATAATTTTTGAGACAGCACGTTTCTGGGCGAGCAGAGTACGGTATGATAGGGACAGGGGGTATGTGATTGAAAAAGTAATTGGACCAGATGAGTATCATGAGCATGTGAACAACAATTTTTTCACGAATTTAATGGCAAAATACAATCTCCTCTTAGGAGTGAAATATTTTAAACTCTCAAGGAAGTACGATAGATGGAGAGAAGTCGTAACCAAGATCAACCTAACCGAAGAGGAAATCAAAAAATGGGAAGAAATTGCAGAAAAAATTTATATTCCCAGACAAAATGATGGTGTGTGGGAAGAGTTCGATGGATATTTTGAGCTACTTGATTATACAGTTGACCCCTACGGTCTTGGAGAATATAGACTTCCAGCCGAAATACGGGAAAATCTCGGCAAAACAAAGCTCGTGAAGCAGGCTGATGTAATAGCCTTGCAGTATCTACTGAAGGAGCAGTTTAACATGGAGAACATAAGAAAGAACTTCAACTACTATCTCCCACGAACTACCCATGCATCTTCCCTTTCGATGCCTACATATGCCATTATTGCCTCATGGCTTGGATATGATGATATAGCATACGACTACTTCATGAAATGTGCACACATAGATCTGCATAACCTCTATGGCAACACACAGGAAGGTTTTCATGTGGCTACAGCAGGAGGGCTCTGGCAGATTCTGTTCAGGGGTTTCTGCGGAATTGACATAAAAGATGACACCTTGGAAATCCGCCCACATCTTCCTTCTAAGTGGGAAGAAGTTACCCTTAAATTTTACTTTAGGGGCAGTTTAATGGAGCTGATAATCCAAAAAAAGAAAGTAATTCTCAAAGTTGCCAAAGGGGAAAATGTTAAAAAGATTAAAATTAGGGTCTTCAACATAGAAACCTTGGTAACACCGGGAACTGAAGTTGTCTTGGAGGTGTAGAAATTGCTAAACCTTGAAATTCATGAAGGAAAAGTGCTGGTACCTCCTCTGAAAAAGCTGTCTTTTCCGATTTTGTCCCCTTCAGAGGAAGGCTTTGACTCAAAGAACATATACAACGCTGCATTAATAAAGGAAAGAGGCACTGTCGTAATGCTATACAGGGCGGAAAGCAAGGAAGATAACATAACAGGAAGGATTGGTTTAGCCCTAAGTAAAGACGGAGTGGAGTTTCTAAGACATCCGAAACCTATAATCGAACCTGAATATGATTACGAAAAGAGAGGAGTTGAAGATCCAAGAATTGTTAAAGTTGGAAATAATTACTACCTGACATATACGGGGTATGACGGTAAGGTGGCGAAACTCTGCCTTGCGACTTCGAAGAACCTTGTGACTTGGGAGAAACACGGGCCAATCTTCGAAGAGTTCCCTCAAACCAACGGCTGGACAAAGAGCGGAGCAATCTTACCAATGAAGATGTCAAATGGTAAGTTCAAAGGAGAGTACATAATGTATTTTGGAGATTCAAATATTTGGCTGGCTCATTCAGAGGACTTAATCCACTGGGAATATATTGAAGAACCTGTTTTGAGACCGAGAGAAGGGAAGTTCGACAGCATTCTTGTGGAACCGGGACCACCAGCCATAATGACAGACCTTGGAATAGTTCTTATCTACAACAGCGCAGGGATGTATGATGGAATTAGAAAATACAAAGCTGGTATAGCAGTTTTTGACCGGGAAGATCCCACCAAGCTTGTGGCAAGAAGCGAAGAACCTATTTTAGAACCTACCTATGAATGGGAAATCAACGGATGGGTAGACAACGTCGTCTTTATTGAGGGCCTCGTGGAGCATGAGGGAAGAATTTACCTATACTATGGAGGGGCAGACCGATACATTGGCTTAGCTTATTGGGAGTAGGCTCGGAGGGTGTTCACGTCATCATCTCTCAGCATGCTTGCTAATCGTCATCGCCTGAACCTTTCTTTTCTTCTGGGTTTTTAAGTTTAGTTATGGTGTGTATGCATTTTTTAGCCTTAAGAATTGTTCTGTGGCAGTGGAACTCCATCTCAAAGAGGGATCAAACCGAACCTCAAAAGGAGAGGAAGCTAATATAAACGCCTTTATGATGGATAAGTTTTTAGGCATAAATGCTTAAAGATTCGATGGTGATTGAAATGATTCATGCATCTAAAAGAGCTATGGGGATTGAATATGCTATTAGAGATGTTGTTTTGCCGGCTCGGGAACTTGAAAAACAGGGTATAAAAGTTATCCGATTGAACATTGGAGACCCAGGAAAGTATGATTTTCAGCCTCCAAAGCACATGAAGGAAGCTTACTGTAAAGCTATTATGGAAGGTCACAATTATTATGGAGCCAGTGAGGGACTACCTGAGCTTAGAGAAGCAGTAGTTCAGAGGGAAAAGAAGAAGAACGGTGTTGATATAACTCCAGAGGACGTTCGTATTACTGCAGCTGTCACAGAAGCGTTGCAGTTTATATTTGGAGCTCTATTAGATCCGGGAGATAACATCCTCGTTCCGAGTCCCAGCTATCCGCCATATACTGGTTTGGTTAAATTCTATGGGGGTATCCCCAATGAATACCTGACGGTCGAGGAAAACGGATGGCAGCCGGACATTGATGATATGAGAAAAAGAATAGATGAAAAAACAAAGGCTATAGCTGTCATCAATCCAAACAATCCAACAGGAGCACTTTATGAAAAGAAAACGATCAGGGATATACTTGATCTCGCCGGTGAATATGACCTCCCTGTCATCAGCGACGAGATATATGACCTCATGACATATGAGGGAAAACACATTTCGCCTGCATCGCTTACTGAGGATGTCCCAGTTATTGTTATGAACGGGATGTCTAAGGTTTACTTTGCCACAGGCTGGCGGTTGGGATACTTCTACTATGTTGACCCGGAGAATAAACTTGTGGAAGTAAGAGAAGCCATTGATAGGATGGCCAGAATAAGAATATGTCCCAACACTCCCGGACAATTTGGTGCAATAGCAGGTTTAACAGGTCCAATGGACTATCTCAAAGAATACATGACCAAGCTTAAGGAGAGGAGGGACTACATATACAACCGTCTAAATGAAATTCCCGGCATAAGTACTCAAAAACCCCAAGGGGCATTTTACATCTTTCCAAAGATAGAGGAACGGTCAAAATGGAAAGACGACAAGGAGTTTGTGCTTGATGCCTTAAACGAAGCCCATGTACTATTTGTTCATGGATCAGGATTCGGAAAGGCAGGAAAGTGGCACTTTAGAATAGTCTTTCTACCTCCAGTTGAGATTCTGGAGGAAGCTATGAATAATTTTGAAGCTTTCATGAAGAAAAGGCTTGGGGCATGAGGCCCCTATCCTCCAGAGACGACTGGGATTACCTCAACGAAGTCTCCATCTTTAACAGAATCATCTTCCAGAGCTACTTTTCCATTTATTTTTGCTATCGCGCTTTCAGTGTTGAATCCCAATATATAAAGGATATCTTTTACCCTCATGCTCTTCTGCCACTTGATTTCTTTTTCTATGCCTCTTCCCAGAACCTTCACCCTAATCATTGCCATCACCGAAAGGCATATCTTTCTATTGCTTATAAAATCTCCCGGCCGAGGAGGAGCATTTGGCCCGGCACCGATAGGATGAGGATGGCCACCACTTCCGAGGCCAGCATGTTTGACCAAAAATGCCCAAAAGAAGGAATCGAAAGTAAACACGCTCAAGTTTGAAGGAGTCTGTACTCATGCTGGGTGATTTGAAACAGAGCGCCTGAGGGCATTCAAGCATGAAAACACGCTTTAAAATTTTAGAAGGCAAACTTACAATGGATCCGGCACAAAGGTATGCCAAACTTTAATGAAACATTTGCCAAGTAAAAGTCTCCAATGATGGAGCCGGGAGGGGGATTTGAACCCCCGTAAAGCGGATCTGCAGTCCACCGCCTCACCTCTAGGCTATCCCGGCAAAACGCAGAAATATGGCGCCGCGGAGGGGATTTGAACCCCTGAGGGACCACGCCCACCGGCTTAGCAGGCCGGCGCCCTACCAGGCTAGGCTACCGCGGCACTTGGCAGTTTATTATGAGCGGAGATGGGTATTTAAATCTTGCGGACGTGACATTAAAAGCTTTTTGAACAACTTCTGAAGTCCCCCAATAAACAATAAATACCCCCTGCATACTATAGCATAATTGATGACCCAGCTCTTCAATTCAAAGCTCTGTGCAATCTGTAAGGGAAGAAAACTCCTATGTGGCAGACCTACTTGCCCAATCCTCGAACGATTCAGGGTAGCCAAGAGCATCGAGTCAAAGTTAAATAAAAGAGAAATTTTTGGTTCTTCACCTCCGAGTATTTTTGTCGGAGAATATGGATATCCAAGGGTTAGAATCGGCCCCTTGGTACCTCCTATCGAGGGGAACACTTCAAATCTTGACAGCCCGCTTAAGTGGGAGGATAAAAGCATAAAAGACATCCTTTACTACCGCTCTCTCCTTGTTATGGGAGAAACAAAAGCAGATGTGCATATAAAAAAGAGCGGCAGGATTCTTGGGGAAGTTCAGGAGCTGGCCATGTCAATAAGGCCTGTTGATAGTGAAATTCTCCTCAAAAGAAAGCCCGTTCTAAAAGTCCTGCCCAGTGAATTCGCTCCTCCAGTAGGACCAAAGGCTGAACTCCTTGATTTTGAGTTAACTGAAAATCCAAGGATTCCCAGGAGAACTGATTATGTCGTTAGTGATGAGCTGAAAGCAGAACAGGCCATAATGAGACTTTACAATTGGGGTTTTGATGAGTATTACATAATTCGCCTTCTTTCCGCTGGGCTTTTGGGTATTAACAAAAAGCTCGTCCCGACGAGATGGAGTATAACGGCGGTTCAGGATACGATAGGTAAAAACCTCAGGAAAGAAATTCTCACATATCCAGAAATTGGGGATTATGAAGCTTATTTCTACGAATTTCTTGGTAACCGCTATGGAGTGGTTTTGATGCCTGAGAGCTATGCCTTTGAGCTTCTTGAAGTATGGCTTAAAGGCTCGCTCTTTGGAAGTGCGGAGCCCCAAGTAATTCATGATTATGAAGATTTTCGTGGAATCAAAGGTTATGCGGTCCAAACCACAGGAGCCTACTATGCTGCCCGGCTGAGTGTTCTTGAGACCCTCAGAGCGAGAAGAAGAAGTGCGAGAATTTTAGTATTCAGAGAAGTGACACCTAAGTATTATGCTCCTGTTGGTGTGTGGCAGATCCGTTTAGGGGTTAAAAAAGCTATGAACAGCCCAGTTGGAAGATTCAGTACTCTTGCAGAAGCTCTGAACTCTCTTGGACAGTTCCTTGAACATCCTTTCGAACGCTATCTTGAAAAAAGCTGGCTTCTCAAGCTGAGAAAGCAGCAAACTCTTGATGACTTTTTAAATATCTCTCCGTAAGCTCTTCCCATTGCATTAACTTTTTTAATTCTCTCCACATATTCTCTCCTATGAGAAAAAAACTTGCTTTGATAAGCATTGACGGCTGTGGAATTTATAACCTCAAATACATGCCTTTCCTGAGTTCCCTTGTTGAGGAAGGACATTTTGCAGTCGTTAATTCTATATTCCCCACACTCACCGATTTGGTGCACACCAGTGTCATGACGGGAGTTTACCCAAAGGATCACGGTGTTGTGGAAAACGGTTACTATGATCGCTTAGCTGATAGGAAGATAAACTTCTATGACCATGAAGTTGCTTTCAATCCTCATAAAGTTATCAAAGCTCCTACCATCATTGATATCCTCCGCTCTGTGGGAATTAGGAGCGCCAGCGTCTCTGGTTACACAATGCCTCCCTTCAGCGGAACAAATGTCAGGATTTTTCCACCATTCTTTAGCGATGACAAGCTCTACCGCCAACATGGAAGAGATTGGCGCAAGGATGTTTGGGTCGGTAACTCGGCTCTGTATCTTTATGAAGAATGCAAACCGGATTTACTTCTGGTTCACTTCTGCTCAATTGACGGCATGCAGCATGACTATGGTCCGTTAAGCGAAGATTCCCTAAAAGCTGTTAAAACTGTAGATTCCATGCTCGAAAAATTGTGGAAGAAATTGAAGAGTGAATATGCTTTTATTGTCTTCGCTGATCACGGGCAGGAAGAGGTTCATACATGGGTGAATCTGAGGGTTTATCTAAGGAAGCATGGAATCGAGACGCTCCGTGTTTCTTCAGGTGGCGGGATTCATGTATACCTCAGAAACCCAAATCACGCTGAGGAAGCCTTTGAGATCCTTAAAAAGGCACCGGGGGTTAAGCATGTCTTCTTCAGAGAGGATTTACCTCACTTAAACACACCAAACAGTGGAGAACTTATAATCTCGGCAAAACCCGGTTACTGGTTCTGTTCGCATAGGATGTGCAAGGGGATAAAGGGAGTAAGCCACTGGGTTAAAGGAATGCATGGCTCGATGAACGAGTCTGTCGTTAAAGTTCCGCTGATACTGTGGGGTTTCGAGAAAGTTAAGCTTGAGAACGCCTCACTGATGGACATAGCGCCGACGGTTCTGGATTTCTTCGGCGTTGAGAAGCCGGGAAACATGGTGGGGAGGAGTTT
>CAZAPD010000047.1:0-8720 GCA_964487115.1 uncultured Thermococci archaeon
GGCGCGCTCACCCCCGCTACCCCACGAGCGCCGCACGTCCCGCCTACCGCTGCTCCCTTCCGGGCCTTGCGGGGTTCGGCGGGCAAAGGGCGTTAGCGGAGCCCTCCAGCTCCACCTCGCCCACCGCCGGCCCCGTGGGACGAGGGCTCATCGTTATACCCCCGCTTCAGCCAGCGGCTTCAGGGACCGCCCCCCGGACTTCGGCCCCCGCATATCGACGGTTTCGGGTTACAGGGGACGCCGAACCCCCCAGCCTAGTCCGCCGCCATTTAGATTACCCACTACAGATTATATAAATGTTTGGTTATTCCTCAGCACTTAGCTTTTCGGGGAGGCGGTTCGTCTTTACAAATATAAAAGTCAATTGAATATAATAATATGTCTGACTCAAATCAATGAGAGGTTTTCAAAGCTCATATTGTATTTTGTTAAGAGCAACAAGCATCGTGACTTAAACCAAAGGTGCAGAACCTTTCTATCAAAAAAAGCTCATAAGATCTGTCTCCTACTTTACATTGGTGAAATATCATGCGCCTTAATGAACACCCTATTCTAAATTTTTCTCAAAAAAGAGGACGGGAGGTTACAATTTATTTTGAAGAGAGACCCATAAAAGCATATGAAGGAGAAACAATTGCCATGGCTCTACATGCTGCGGGGATTAAGGTTTTATCCCACAGCAGTGAAAAACACCGTCCGAGAGGTCTGTTCTGTGCAATAGGAAAGTGCTCCTCGTGTCTTGTAAAAGTTAACGGAATTCCCAACGTGCGCTCATGCATAACTCTTGTAGAGGATGGAATGAGGATAGAGATGCAGAGAGGAAAGGAAGTGTTGCCAAAAACTGCAAAGCCACCCGAATGGAAAGATTCACCAAAGTTTGAGGGAGATGTCCTCATAATCGGCGGGGGACCGGCAGGATTGATGGCAGCTATACATGCCGCGGATGCTGGAGCAAGGGTTATCCTAATCGATGAACAGCCAATGCTCGGCGGTCAGCTGGTTAAGCAGACCCACAAGTTCTTTGGAAAGAGGGAGCAGTTTGCAGGTGTTAGGGGTATTAAAATCGCTGAAATCCTTGAGAATGAAGCAAGAAAGAGAGAGAATATTAAGATTTTCCTTGAAACCTCCGCTGTAGGCATCTTTCAGGAGGGAGATAAAAAGCTCGTAATTGCCGTCAGAAAGAATAAGGAGCTCCTCGAATTTTGGGGTAGATGCATAGTGGTGGCAACTGGTGCAATGGAGAAGATGATACCATTTGAGAACAATGATTTGCCCGGAATTTACGGTGCTGGGGCGATTCAGACGCTTATGAACACCTATGGTGTGAAACCGGGTGACAGGGTTCTCATAGTCGGAGCTGGCAATGTAGGACTGATCTTAGCTTATCAACTCATACAGGCTGGAGTTGAGGTTAAGGCAATAGTAGAGGCGATGCCGAAAGTTGGGGGCTATTTCGTCCATGCTGCCAAAGTACGGCGGTTAGGGGTTCCTATCTTAACCAGACATACCATCCTTCGTGCTGAGGGTAGGGAAAAGGTCGAGAGGGCTATCGTTGCCAAACTTGACGAGAGCTGGAGAGTTATTCCCGGAACAGAGAAAGTCTTTGATGTGGACATAATAGCTCTTGCTGTTGGGCTGAGACCGAGTGTGGAACTTCTCCATCAAGCTGGCTGTCAGCTACTCTATATCAGGGAACTTGGTGGTCATGTTGTCAGGAGGGATGAGAGGCTTGAAACGACGATATCAGGGATTTTTGTCGCTGGCGACACTGCAGGGATAGAAGAGGCAACAACAGCAATGCTTGAGGGTAAGATAGCAGGGATAGCTGCAGCCCTTAAATGTGGAGTAGCATCTCCAGACTGGTTCAAAGAGATTGAAAAAGCTCAGAAAGACCTCGGAGAGTTCAGGAGTGGTCCCTTTGGAAAACATGTTTTGGAGGGCATAAAGAAGGTTCTGGTGGGAGGGATGGACTGATGGCCGCTGAAATCCCCCGCTATCTGAGAGAGGGCTACATAACTCCTGAAGAGCTGGAGAAATATCTTGGAAAACTTCCAAGTGATGAAAGGCTGAGAAAGAGACCTGTGGCGATACCTGAATGTCCTCAACAGATACCATGTACACCGTGCAAGGAAATCTGTCCCGTTGATGCTGTCAGCATGCCAACTCCGAATGATCTGCCTGTGGTTGATTATGATAAATGCGTTGGCTGTTCCCTCTGTGTCCAGATATGCCCGGGTTTAGCTTTCTTTATGATGCACTACGTTGGGGAGAAGGCAAGAATAACACTGCCACATGAGCTCCTCCCGCTTCCAAAGAAAGGAGAGGAGGTCATCCTGCTCAATAGGGTTGGAGAGGAGGTTGGAAGGGGCAGGGTTATCTTGGTAATTCCGAGAGAGAAGAGCAAGGGAGACACACCTATCCTGACCGTGGAAGTACCGATTGAACTTGCGTGGGATGTTAGAGCCGTGCGCATCCCGGAAGGTGATGGAGATGAATGATGCAGGTGAGAATATCATAATCTGTCGCTGTAATGATGTGACCCAGAAAGAAATTGAAGAGCTCATTGATCAGGGCATAACCGATATCGAGGAAATCAAACGCTTACTGAGAATAGGTATGGGGCCGTGTCAGGGAAGAACATGCATTCCACTGGTTATAGGTATAATAGCCAGAAAAACGGGCAAAAGGTCTGATGAAATTCCTGTTCCTGCAACGAGGATTCCAACAAGGCCGGTTCCAATGGGTGTTCTGGTAGGTGATTGCGATGAAGAGTGAGGCAAAAACCGTTATCATCGGAGGGGGGATAATCGGCCTGAGTATTGCATATAATTTAGCAAAGCTCGGCGAGAGTGATATAGTTGTTCTTGAAAAGGGATATCTTGGAAACGGCTCCACCTTCCGTTGCGGGACAGGGATAAGGCAGCAGTTTGGGGATGAGGCAAACATTCAGATGATGAAGCGTTCAGTGGAGCTCTGGAAGAGCATGAAGGATGAGCTCGGCTATGATGTTGAGTTTAAGCAGAGCGGTTATCTCTTCCTTCTCTATGATGAGGAGGAGCTTGAGAGCTTTAAGGCTAACGTCAGGCTTCAGAACAAATTCGGCGTTCCTTCGAGGATTATCTCTCCGGATGAAGCAAAGATGATAGTTCCTGCCCTGAATACGGAGGGTGTTATAGCTGCAGCATGGAATCACACTGACGGCAAGGCAAATCCCTTCAAGGCTGTCTTTGCCTATGCAAACGCTGCCAGAAAGCTCGGCGTTAAAATTTATGAATACACAGAAGCAAGGGATATAAATGTCGAAAATGGTAAGATAAAGGCTGTTTTAACCAACAGGGGAGAGATAAAAACCGGGAGAGTCATCAACGCTGCCAATGCATGGGCGCCTCTGATAAACAAGATGGCTGGAGTTCCGATTAAGATTCCGATAGAACCATACAAGCATCAGGGAATCAAGACCGAACCGATAAAACCGGGCCAGATTGAGCCGATGGTTATCTCGTTTAAGCACGGTGGGGTTTATCTGACTCAGGAGGCCAATCAGGGCGGTGTTATCGGTGGATATGAGCTCAAATACGGACCGACATACGATATAACCCCAACATATGAATTCCTTCGGGGCGTTAGCTATCGCTTTACCCAGCTGATTCCTGCTCTTAAGTATGTGAATGTCATCAGAATCTGGGGAGGCTACTATGCAGAGACTCCTGATGGAAATGCTGCTATAGGTCGTATAGAGGAAATAGATGAGTTCTACATCGCTGCAGGCTTCAGCGGGCATGGGTTCATGCTTGCTCCTGCTGTTGGGGAAGCTCTGGCTGAGCTGATGGTCGATGGAAAGACTGAAAAACCCCTGTGGTTCTATGACCCCTACCGCTTTGAGCGTGGAGAACTCAGAGAGCAGGCCATTCAGATGGGCTGAATGCTTCTTTACCTTTATCTTTAAAAGAAAAGAAAAGCTCAGAACTCGTCAAGGCCAAGCTCTTTAATCTTCTCTTCGGTAATCTGGCCTTCCTCTGTCCATCCTCTAAGTTTGTAGTACCTTGGAAGCATTTCTTTAAGTCTGACAACATGACCTTTGTTCGGTCCATTCCTAACCGGTTCCTCAAGCAATCTCTTTGGTAGAGTATCCTCTTTAAGTGGGTTTAAGCCGGCTTTAAGGTTGAACAATCTTTCAGCATTCCAGATTCTCTCACCGATCTTGAGATACTCCTCAGTGGTTAGGTCCCAGCCAAGGGCAGCATTGAGCATGTCTCTGTAGTCGTCTGCACCAAGACCAAATGTTGTGAAGAGACATAAGCCAGCGGCATCAATTAAAGCCGTTAAATCCTGGAAGACTATGACCATCTTGACCTTTTCATCACTGATGTCATGTGGATCCATCTTGTATGGATAACCGAGAATCTCCGGACTTATCATGTACTGCTTGATGTGGCAGCCACCTCTGTTGTTGGTGGCATAACCGAGACCATGTCCTTCTGCACCTCTCGGATCATAAGCTGGCAACTCCTGCTTCTTGACACCCATGAAGTATTCAACGCCGTTGAATTTCTCAGCCAGGCGATAGCCACCTTCTGCCAGAATGTCTCCAAAACCTTTTCTGTAGGCCATTTTCTCGATGTAGTAGTGGAGAACTTCAGTGTTGCCCCATCTGAAGGGTGGAGCATCCTCTCCTACATCCTCAGGCTTAAGCAGGCCCTTCTCCCAGAGCTCCATGGCGGTTGCTAAGGTTCCACCCAGCGAAATCGTATCGAAGCCGTACTCATCAGCTAAGTGGTTTGCCTCTATAATGCTGGCAAGGTCATTTATGCCAAGGTGTGCTCCAAGAGCCCATGTGCTCTCATACTCCGGTCCTTCAGTAACTCCGAGTGTGGGAAGCTTATTGACTCTACCACAGCCGATCGGACATGCATAGCAGGGCTTATTTCTGATGAGATATTTAGCGGCCATAGCTTCACCGCTCTGTTCTTCGGCATATTCAAACTGACTATCCTGAAAGTTCCTTGTTGGATACAGTCCGTTTTGATTTATTATGTTAACAAGAACCGCAGTACCATAGTTTGGCAGTCCCCCACCCGCAACAGGATCATTTTTTAGCTTTTCAATTTTCTCTTTAACAACACTGGTAAATTTAGCCCTATCCGCTAATTCAACCCTCTTATGTCCTCTGACAACAATGGCTTTGAGCTTTTTACTTCCCATGACAGCACCAACGCCTCCTCTCCCTGCTGCCCTGTGCTCGTCATTCATAACGGCAGCTATCCTTGAGAGATTCTCCCCAGCCGGACCGATTGAAGCTATATGGACTTTTTTATCGCCAACTTCCTCCTTTAGCTTCTCTTCTGTTTCACTGACGATCTTGCCCCATAGGTGGCTTGCATCCCTTATTTCCACTTGGTCGTCATTAATATACAGATAAACGGGGTGATCAGCCTGCCCTTCTACGATGATGGCATCCCATCCGGCAAACTTCAGCTCAGCTCCAAAGAAACCCCCGGAGTTAGCCATGGCTATGTACCCAGTAAGTGGGCTCTTAGTTATGACCATATATCTTCCGCCTGTTGGGGCAGTCGTTCCGGTCAGAGGGCCTGTAGCGTATATAATTTTGTTTTCGGGGCTGAAAGGATCTACCTTCGGGTCAATCTCCTTTAGAAGATAGTATATACCAAACCCTCGGGTTCCAAGCCACTTCTCTACAAACTTCTCGTTAATTTTTTCTTCACTAATCTTACCATCTGTCAGATTCACCCTCAAAATTTTCCCCTGATATCCGAACATATTTGGAACCTCCTGTTATGTTTTCAAAATATTTTAGGGTGGCTGCTTTTAATAAACTTGACGAAAGCAAAATCATTATCAACATAAGCAAACGTTAAATATACATATTTGCACATATGAATATTGATGTACATAAACAGAAGTACCCACAATATCTTAATTTATGTCCCTTATGTTAAAATTGAAAATTGAATATGCTGTTTCATCACATGGCGATAGATATGAAACAAAACAAGTTGGAACTACCAGAAACCTTTCATGCCTTTTTCTGGAATTGGACAAATGACGATTCTTCTGGACCATAAGCAATCCCCGCAACTTGGAACATTACTCCAGCAATCGGATGCTGTATCTTCAACAAATGAACAAGAATCAACAAGGGGACAATCTGTGCATGAAGGATACATAGCATTTTTCACTGTGAATCTAAACCAGCTGTATTCTCTACTGGTCCATATTTCAGAGATGCTCTTCTCTTTAACATTACCAAAGGAGTATGCAAGAACTTTCTTTTCCCTACCAAATACAACTTCGGGGTAGGTATGTAGGAATCGATAACAGGGGGAGACTTCACCATCCCAGCGAATTACAGCTACCTTTTTCTCGATGAAATCGCAGTGTCTCTCCGTTCTAAGTTGGAACTCTGGAAGCCTCAGTAAGTAACCCCCATAAATTGTTTCAAGTTCATTAACTATCGGAGTCATGTTAACACTGCCATCATACACTATCTGATCTGAGTGTTCCTTTGTTATGGGCAGTATATTGGAAAACAGAAGGGAATCAATCTCAAGTTCAGCTAAAAATCTGGCAATCATTGGTAGCTGAGTGTAGTTCTCTTTGCTGACAACAACTTCCACTCCAATGTGAGGCGTATCTGTTCCCCTTTCTCTCTTTCTCTTTACTATCTTCTTTATCCTATCCGCAGTTATACTTGGCATCAGATGACCAATTTTTGTTTCTTGAGTTGGTATCGCATCTAATGAGATGTAGATCAGGTCAACTCCTGCATCTATTAACTCGTCTATTCTCTTCTCTGTCAGAAGAAATCCATTGGTAGATATTCCGAGGGAAAATCCCCGTTTCTTAACTTCTTTAACCATGTCAGTGAATCTTGGATGCACCGTGGGCTCTCCAATGCCGCCAAAATATATCATCTCCAACTCTGGAAGTTCCTCGGCATCATCCAGAATTTTTAAAAAGAGGTCCCATTCCATATCCCCTTCATTATCCTCCCAATACTGCTTAAAGCACATTTCGCACCTGAGATTACATCGATTTGTAATTTCTAAGTAAAGGTATTTCAAATCTGGTTTTTTTGGAATCAAAATGATGGCATCGCTAACGTTGAACTTGTGCAAACCAATCACCTAACTTAGGAAATAATAATGTTTGGTATATAACCTTTAGGGAGCAGGTTTGGGTAAAAGGCTTAGATTTTTAAGGATTCTATAGTATTATAGCCATGAGACTCTAAGGGCCCGTGGCTTAGTCGGGATAGAGCGTCGCCCTCCGGAGGCGAAGGTCGCGGGTTCGAATCCCGCCGGGCCCGCCACACGATTTGCCGAGCAAAATTTGCTTACATAAAGTGCCGGTAGGAAATTTGTGTGCGATTCTGAAAATGCCTATTTTTTCGATTACTGCCAGTTTCATGTGTTTCATCCTCACCACCAGAATAACCTGCACAAAAATTTCCTATCTCACAGACCTATCAAACAAGCTTAAAAACACAGCATCAAAGTACGGATGGTGATCGGAATGCCCCTCTACTTTATAGGTTTGGGACTGTATGATGAGAAGGATATTACGCTCAAGGGACTTGAAATAGCGAGAAAATGTGATCTCATATTCGCTGAATTTTACACCTCCCTGCTTGCTGGAACATGGATAAGGAGAATCGAAGAGCTCATCGGAAAGCCAATCAGACAGCTGAGCAGGGAGGATGTTGAGTTGCATTTTGAGGAAATTGTGCTGAGCGAGGCAAAAGACAAGAATGTGGCCTTTCTAACTGCCGGGGACCCTATGGTGGCAACCACTCATTCTGAACTGAGAATAAGGGCGAAGGCAATGGGAATTAAAAGCTATGTAATTCATGCTCCATCGATATATTCAGCTATAGCAATTACCGGTCTGCATATCTACAAATTTGGAAAGAGTGCAACCATAGCGTATCCTGAAAAGAACTGGTTTCCTACAAGCCACTATGATGTGATCAGTGAAAATAAAGAACGTGGGCTGCACACAATGCTGTTTCTTGACATTAAGGCTGAGCAGAACCGCTACATGACGGCCAATGAAGCAATGGAGATCCTCCTTCAAGTTGAAGAAATGAAAAAGAGGGCTGTGTTTACTCCTGATACACTTGTTGTTGTGCTCGCAAGGGCAGGGTCGCTGAATCCAACGCTTAAAGCGGGTTATGTCAGGGACATGATTAAAGAAGAGTTTGGAAGGCAGCCCCACGTTATGGTGGTTCCGGGAAGGTTGCATATTGTCGAAGCAGAGTATCTTGTGGCCTTTGCAGGTGCTCCAGAGAGAATTCTTGAAAATACTTAACGAAACATTTATATTTCCCTCTCTTTCCATTATTGCAGGGAGTGGGCCCGTGGTCTAGACTGGTTATGACGCCACCCTTACAAGGTGGAGGTCCGGGGTTCGAATCCCCGCGGGCCCACCATTCAGCTCGAAAAGGCTTCTCATGGCCCGAACCCTCTCAAGATGTTCTTTGAGTAGTCTATTTGCGAGGGCCGAAATGTTAAAACCCTCTTCTTTGAGACCTCCGACCACTTCTTTATCAAGCGTGATATGAATGCGTGTCTTTCGCTTCTTTTCGGGCTTATCTCCGTTGAGAGCCCCGCTATATTTAGGCCCACTTTGTCCCAACATGGCCCACCATTGGCCCACTCGCAGGTGGAGGTAATAAACACTGCGGTCATGAGCGTCACCTC
>CAZAPD010000048.1:0-2738 GCA_964487115.1 uncultured Thermococci archaeon
GCATTACCACCTGTAAAGGCTGAACCTCCCATTGTTAAAACCGGCTATGAAAAAGAGGTTGCCAATCTGTATCTTAAAGTCCTAAGAAATGCCTACCCCGACCTGATAAATGAAAAACGAGAAAGATACATGTTTTCCGATGAAAAAAATCTTACCTTTTATTTTGAACCCAAATACAGTCAAAAAATTAAGGAAATTTCTCTATCTCTTAATCACAATTACCATGAATTATTGCCCTGTAAAGTCTCATATCCTTCCCTTCCTGTGCGCCTCTCCGGTTTCCCGGCATTTCATGTGATACCCAGAAAAGAAGTTGACTACAATGAACCTTTCTTTGATTTACCTGGAATTCGGGATGGCGAACTCGCTCTTGGTGTTAATGCTTTGGTGGGGTATTTCCCTTTCTTTGGCTACAATTTTGAGGATGCTATTATTATCAGTGAATCCCTCGCCAGACGTATGGCGACCCGTCATATTTACACTATAGAAATCCCCCCAGGATGGAAAGTGGGCAAGCTCAATCTCAACCTCAAAAAAGGAGAAATAACAGGCTTTACATTCAGCGACAAAAGTGGGAAAGAACAACCAAAATCCATACCCTTACCTCCAGAAGTTCGCTCAGGAGAAAAACATCAAATCCTTGGGATTTTTAAGAAGCAAAATTCTGCTACCGCCCATGGAGAAATCTGGATTCAGGTATATAAACCTGTTCAGATTGGCGACAAGCTAACAGGACGACACGGTAACAAAGGAGTGGTGTCTGCTATTCTTCCAGATAAAAAGATGCCATACTTTGAAATAGATGGCAAAAAATATTATCTTGAGGCTATACTCAATCCACATGGAGTTATATCTCGCATGAACTTGGGACAGATAATGGAAACTCATGTAGGATTTGTGATTAAAAGATTTAGAGATATGGGGAATGAAATAGAGGCTATTAAATGGGAAAAATATGGCTCTCCTTTCCGTCGCCTCAACCTTGATGAACTCTCTAAAGCACTCCAGAGCGTTGGCTTGGACCCCTGGGGACGTATAGATGTCCATATAACTGACCCAAATAATCCTGATACTAAAGGAACTATTCGGGCTGTTGTCGGATATCAATATCTTCTCCGACTGGCGCACCTCTCTGATGAAAAAATTGCAGCTCGTGGTGCTAATAACCAAAGAACATTTGCCATTGACCAACCAACTAAAGGCAGAAAACACAAAGGTGGACAGCGTATTGGAGAGATGGAAACATGGGCTCTTCTATCTCACGGCGCAATAAACACTCTGCGCGAGCTCCTCTTTGAGGCTTCTGATGACCGTAGGAAGAATTTCCATAAAATTCGCAGTCTCAAGGACCACTATAATCCTAAAGCATTTAAAGCTTTACAGGACCTTTTTCTGGGAGCTTTCATCGACTTTGAAATAACTGAAACCAGTATCCAGGTCCAACACCTTAGAGATGAAGATTTCAAGAAGAGATTTACTCCCCTCAAAAAAATTCATACTCTCAATGACCTTTTCGCAAAACATAAGGAAGATGAACTTGTTAATGAATTTGGCTCCATTGAACTTAATGAAGACATCCGTTATGTCCATCCCTGGTTTATCGATAAACTTATTCCTGGGAAAAAATACAAGGAGCTTCGTCAACTCCTGAAAGGAGAAGCCTACTTGATAAAAATAGACAAAACGTGGAAAGTCCTTATGCATAGAGATATTGCTAAAGAATATTTGAAGGAACTTTATAACAGTCATCGTAAAGATGTAAAAATTGGATTGGGGGCTGCCAAGCAGTGGTTAAAGGATAGAAACGATATTGAAACTTTGAATCTGTTAAAAAAATATAGTCATTGCATAGTTCCTGTTATCCCCTACAGATACCGTCTTTACTGCTCTTCTCCCACCTCTCTTTGGAATGAAGCCGAAAAAAGCAGGAACCCATCCAACATAAATGTTTTCTATGCCAATCTTATCAATGGACTTTCCCGAGAAGGTAAGGGGAAAAAAGCTGGATCAAACAATGAGCCTGCACCATTGAGGAAGAGAAAAATTATTAACATGATATACCGAACCTTAAACTATCTGGCTGACCATCTCATATTTTCTAAAAATGGTATTATTCGTGGATATTTACTTGGTAAACGAATTGACCGCTCTGGCAGAGCGGTAATTATACCAGACCCTCAATTACCTCCTGATACTATTTTGATACCTCCAGAGATACGCGAATCTATTTTCGAGAATCTGAGTAGAAGACGTGACTTTAAGGTCCTTCTTAACCGCCAGCCAACTCTTCATAAATACAGCATTTTCGCATTCAACCATGCAGAATCACCTGATAACACCATACACATCTCCCCTCTTATCTGTGCCCCTTATAACGCTGATTTCGACGGTGACACAATGGCTGTTTACCTTCCTATTTCTAAAGAAGCTCAATCCGAACTGGAAGACATGACCTTTCTAAAGCACTGGAAATCTATCGTTACAGGAAAACTTAATCTCCATATTGCTCAGGATATCAAACTCGGCCTCAATATCCTGAGAAATATATTGAAAGAAAAACTCGCTCCTCCTTCTCCTCAAAATTCTGAGCTCTGGACAACTATGCGTAGAGACCTTCTAAAAATCATGGGTAGAACATTAGAAGATCCAAGAGAGCTACTCTCCAATCCCCAGAAGCTTATAGAATACTTAGAACTTCAAACCCTACCAGAAGCCATGAAAACCAGAACTCCTATAGA
>CAZAPD010000049.1:0-26099 GCA_964487115.1 uncultured Thermococci archaeon
ACACGTAGACCACGGGAAGAGTACAACTATAGGAAGACTGCTCTTCGACACTGCCAACATCCCTGAGAACATCATCAAGAAGTTCGAGGAGATGGGTGAGAAGGGTAAGTCCTTCAAGTTC
Organism: uncultured Thermococci archaeon; assembly: GCA_964487115.1. Taxonomy (GTDB): domain Archaea; phylum Methanobacteriota_B; class Thermococci; order Thermococcales; family Thermococcaceae; genus Thermococcus. Next base: position 122 of record CAZAPD010000049.1, read on the forward strand.
GCCTGGGTCATGGACAGGCTTAAGGAAGAGAGGGAGAGGGGTATTACCATTGACGTCGCCCACACCAAGTTCGAGACTCCGCACAGATACATCACCATCATCGACGCCCCGGGCCACAGGGACTTCGTTAAGAACATGATCACCGGTGCCAGCCAGGCCGATGCTGCTGTCCTCATCGTCGCCGCCACCGACGGTGTCATGCCCCAGACCAAGGAGCATGCCTTTCTTGCAAGGACACTTGGTATCAACTACATTATCGTTGGCGTCAACAAAATGGACATGATTAATTATGACGAAGGAAAATTCAAGAAGGTTGCTGAGCAGGTCAAAAAGCTCCTCATGATGCTTGGCTATAAGAACTTCCCGATTATCCCAATCAGCGCCTGGGAAGGCGACAACGTTGTCAAGAAGAGCGATAAGATGCCATGGTACAAGGGGCCAACACTCATCGAGGCACTCGACCAGATCCCAGAGCCGCCAAAGCCAACCGACAAACCACTTAGAATCCCGATCCAAGACGTCTACTCAATTAAAGGTGTCGGTACAGTTCCAGTTGGTAGAGTTGAGACGGGCATCCTTAAGGTCGGTGATGTTGTTATATTTGAGCCAGCCTCAACGATATTCCACAAGGCCATCCAGGGTGAAGTTAAGTCCATCGAGATGCATCACGAGCCACTTCAAGAAGCTCTTCCGGGTGACAACATCGGATTCAACGTTAGAGGTGTTGGTAAGAACGACATAAAGAGAGGTGACGTCGCTGGCCACACCACCAACCCACCAACAGTCGTCAGACCAAAGGACACCTTCAAGGCCCAGATCATCGTCCTCAACCACCCGACTGCGATAACCGTTGGCTACACACCAGTTCTCCACGCCCACACACTGCAGGTTGCCGTTCGCTTTGAGCAGCTCTTAGCCAAGCTCGATCCAAGAACCGGCAACATCACTGAGGAGAACCCACAGTTCATCAAGACAGGTGACTCAGCTATCGTAGTTCTGAGACCAACCAAACCAATGGTCATCGAGCCAGTCAAAGAGATTCCACAGATGGGTAGATTCGCTATCAGAGATATGGGTCAGACTGTTGCTGCTGGTATGGTTATATCCATCCAGAAGGGCGAGTGAAGCCCTTTAGCCCTTCTTTCATTTCCTTGAGGTGAGAGCATGCAGAAGGCAAGGATTAAGCTGGCGAGCACCAACATTAAGGCGCTCAATAATGTTACCGATCAGATCAAGCAAATTGCAGAGAGGACAGGAGTTAGAATGAGCGGCCCAATCCCACTCCCCACCAAGAGGATCAGGATCACAACCAGGAAGAGCCCTGACGGGGAAGGAACTGCAACCTTTGACAAGTTTGAGCTTCGCGTTCATAAAAGGCTCATCGACATTGAGGCTGACGAAAGGGCCATGAGGCAGATCATGAGGATTCGCGTTCCGGAAGATGTCACCATCGAGATCGAGCTCATCTCATGATTCTCCTATTTTTAATGCCGGGGTAGCCTAGCCTGGGAAGGCGCGGGCCTGGAGAGTCCGTGGGCGTCCAGCCCGCCAGGGTTCAAATCCCTGCCCCGGCGCCAAAACCCTTCTAACGAAGTTGAATGGCGCCGAAATATTATTTGGGATTCTAAAAGGCCCACATTTTGCACATCCTCTCCAGTCCCGCCCCTTCCCAGGCTACGGCTCCTTATGCTCTGTACAGAACTCTGTACAGATTGAGCGGATGCGTCGGCAACGTAGAGGATTATGGCCTCTTTTCCACCAAGAATCGTTCTTTCCATGCTTACCTGCTTTCCTATCAAATCGGCCCATTCCTTTGGCATCCTCAAAATCGGATACACATTTCCCTTTCCGTCTCTTAGCTTTCCAATCTTTCGACCCTCTCGGCCCATACTATCACCAAAACTCATTATCTCCTTTCACAACTAAATCATTTGCGTCAATCTATGGGAAGAATACCACAACCTAAGTTAAACAATTATGAGAAACAGGGAACTTTTTATCCATCGGATTTTTAACGGAGAATTTTTCAAAAATTAACTAACTCAAAAGCTCTCTGGACCCGTACAACAACATTTTAAGGATTTTACAATCGTATCTCCCTTATTTTCCCGCTTTAACGTCCAGAACTGGGGAATAAAACCTTCTGCTCTGTTCTTGTAGATATCTGTTAGACAGTCCTCCTGACAAATAAACCAAACTCCCTTGTCCAATAGTGCACTATCACACCATATCAGGTTCAACTTTCAACGGGACCTTTTTATTATCTCAACACTCTCTCGTTTATCCTCATTCTCTCTACGTGATTTCCTCGCTTTCTACGCTCTTCTCCCCAAACAAAACGGCCGCCTGATTAACTATGGCCTCCGAAAGGGCCTTTATCTCCTTATACGACAACCCCTTGAAGTTCTTCATCAATATCCGCTTTACTTGATTCTTTATCTTGGCCCTAACCTGCTTTCTCTTCTTCCAATCTGCCACCGTTACGTATCCATTAATCGCCTTAACTATCTCCTTTGCTATCTCTTCTATCTGGGAATAATTCTGGGCGATTTTCTCCTGAGACATTAACAAATCGTAGAACGCCAGCTCTTCCTCGGTGAGGTTCAGCTGTTTTCCTTCTTCAATGGCCTTTCTCGTTTCCTTGGCTATCTTTATTAGTTCCTCGATAACTTCCGAGACTTCAATCAGCTTGAGATTGTACCTGTCTATAAGCTCCTGGAGTTTTTGATATAGCGACTTATACCTGTACGGGTTTCTCCTCATCCTGACCCTTATTTGGTCCTCAAGGATTTTGGCCAAAACGTCCGCAACATAGTTTTTATATTCAAGTCTCGCCAGCTCCTGCAAAAATTCATCACTAAGAAGGGACACATCGGGCTTTTCCCTCTTCATCAACTCAAAAACATCAATCGGATTCTCGGCCGCTATGCTCTTTGAAATAAGCTCCGTCATATCTTTTTCTATGTCCTTAACAAGGGCCTTTCCCTTTCTCGTCTGGTACTTAACAACCATGTTCTTTATCATGTTGAAGAACGCCAAATCGTCCTTAATCTTTACGGTCTCCGGGTGTGGACTCACCAATGCGTACAGCTTCTTTAGAGCTACCACGTTCTTAACGAACTTCTTTTTCGTCTCTTCATCTGTACTAACCCTCGCATAGGCCTTTGCCGTTAGTATTGCCAAATCCCTCTCACTTAGCTTTCTCCAGTTCTTGTAATCCAATCCATAGAAATAGGAAGAGACTATATCGTACTTCTCCCTCATCAAATCCAGTATCCTATTTATATCGGTCAGTACCTTCTTGGCTTCTTCCGGTGCATACACTGAGAGGGACTTTTTCAGGTCGTCGGCTATTCCTATATAATCAACTATCAACCCACCCGGTTTATCCTTGAATACCCTGTTCACTCTCGCTATTGCCTGAACAAGGGAATGGTTCTTCATAGGCTTATCAAAGTACATCGTGTGGAGACACGGAACATCAAACCCAGTAAGCCACATATCAACGACAATCACCATCACCAAATCCGAATCCGGGTCCTTGAACGTCTTTGCCAGCGTCTGTAACTCCTTCTTGGTTCTGATGTGGGGCTGGAATTCCTTAGGGTCTCTTGACTTACTACCCGAGATAACAACTGCCAACGAACCAGGCCCGAACCTCTCCTCCATCGGTCCCCTAAGGCGGTTGTACAGCTCAACGGCCACTTTCCGGCTTATCGTAACCACCATGGCCTTTCCTCTGAAGTCCTCATGCCTCTTACTGAAATGTTCCACTATATCCTGGGCTATCTTGTTAAGCCTGTCCTCCGATAAAATCAGCTTCTCCAAACGTGCAAACTTTCTCTTCAAATGTTCCCTTTGCTCCTCCTTAAGACGCGGGTCGCTTTCCCTAATGGCTCTCTCAGATATTTCCTCAAATTCCTCATCTATGAACTCGTTTGTAAGGTGCAGCCTCGCGAGCCTCGATTCGTAGTATATTGGAACCACAACTCCATGCCTTCTCGCGGTGTCCATTGAGTATATGCTGATGTAATCCCCAAAAGTCAATGGCGTTGATTTGTCGGCGTATTCAATTGGGGTAGCCGTAAACCCTAAGAATGATGCGTTTGGAAGGGCCTTCCTTAAGTTTCTCGCCAAATCCTGGTACTGACTCCTATGGGCTTCGTCCGCTATGACTATGATATTATGCCTCTCATTCAACAGCGGATAAAACTCACTCCTCCACTTCGGCTCATACCACTCAATCGGCTCGAAATCCACAAGATAAACGGTCTTTTCTTTAAGTTTGTTCTCCGACAGCGGGTTATCTGGCCTCTTCCTGTTGAACTCCCTGATAAGGACCTCCTTAAGGTCCTCTAAACTCTTGAATCCCGTTCCCTTCACGTCCTCCTCCGAAAGCTCCTCGAACTTCTTCTCTTCCACGTATTTAATCTTGACCTCTCCAATGACAAGCTCACCAACCTGAAGGAATCCCGTATCGGCCTCCCCATTCTCTTCGTCGTCCTCTCCCCTAACGGCCCTTATGCTCACTCCCCTTCTTATCTCTCCCTCCCTTACCCTCTCAACATCCTCTTCCTGGGAAGAACTTATTATGTACCTGTCGAAATCACCGAATTTTTGAATGGTGGCGAAAACAACACCACCCGCTTTCCTGCTCAGGAGCTCCCTGAGTTCTCTAACGCTCTCGGCCTTCTTGACGTTCTGCATCACCCCAGCGAACACACCGTATAGCTGATCGTCAAGTTCCCTCCTGTCGGTTATGAAGAGCAACATCGGGTTTTCAAGTTCCTTTGTTTTAAGGGCCTTTCTCGCATAGAACAGCATCGTTAGGGATTTCCCGCTCCCCTGGGTGTGCCATATTGTCCCTATTCTCTTCTCCTCCGGCCTTCTTCCGTACTTAACGGCCTTTACTGTCCTTTCTATGGCCTTTCTCACGGCGTAGAACTGATGGTACATCGCTATCTTCTTTGTAAAACTCCTTCCCACGCCTTCATGAATTATAAAATCGTTCAAATACTCCAAAAGCCTCTCCTTCTCGAAAAGACCCATAAGAAGAACTTCCAAACTCGTTAATGTCTTTCCCGTCTTTTTGTGCTGGTACAACGTAATCTCGTTTTCTCCCTCAACCCGAACCTCAACCCTGAGGTCATCATCGCTCTCTATCCCTTCCCATACAAAGAAACGCTCCCATGGACTGGTGGGGGAACCGTACCTCGTCTCCAGCCCATCGCTTGCAACGAGAATCTGGGCGTACTTGTAAAGCTGTGGAATGTCCTCTTTCTTCTTCATGTGGTCCTCGTAGGCGTCTCTCGCCGTCTGGGGAGAGTTCGGCCCCTTAAACTCAAAAACAGCAATTGGAATTCCGTTAATGAAGACCACCATATCGGGGACCCTGTAGAGGTCCCTTTCTCTGTAAAAATCAACCCTGAACTGGTTTGAGACCAAAAACTCGTTGTTCTCTGGAACTCCAAAATCAACGAGCCTCACAATGCGCGTTCTTTCATCCTTCCCGCTTCCAACCTTCACCTTAACCCCGTTGGTGAGCATGTCGTAGAATTCCTTCATCCCCAGGGTGAACTCCCTGTGCATCACATCACTAACCGTCTTGTACACCTTGAGGGCGTCCCTCTCTGAAAGCCAGGGGTTGATTCTCATTATTGATCTTATGAACCGCTCCTTCAGGATAACGTGTTTGTACGACTCTCTTTCTTTTTCGGGCTCCAGCTCCTCCCCGGGGACGTACTCGTAGCCCATCCCTTTCAGCACTTTAACCGCCAGGTCCTCCACCATGTACTTCTCGCTCAGCTCGGCCCTATCCATCCTTCCTCCCTCTTGGTTCGTATTTCAAACCTCTCAAAGCTCCTCAACCCTCAACCTTCCGAACACCAGCTGGGGAAGGAGTGTATCGCGGACCCCCTTCAAAACCATTATTTCCTTCTCGTTGATTATTATCTTCCTGAAGAGCGGCTCAACGAGCGAGTGGAACTTTTCAAGGATGGGTTTTGGTGGGATCAGTACTGGCATTTGGGAAAAGTTCCTCTGATTTAATTTTGCTTGGACTGCACCAGTAACGTATGGCTCTATTGGAGTGAATTTCAAATGCAAATATAAATACTCAATGGAAACTCCTCTTCCGGTAATTACATGTACGTGGTTATTTGCCCAAAATTTCCCATGAACTAATCTTGAAACTACGAGCCCCCTTTCGTCCATAACTGTCCCGTCTTCTGCTACTAACAGATAAAATCCATCAAAAATATAATCGTCAATATAGTCGATTATGCCATTAGCTCCATAATACGGATATGGGCCTTTTCTATTTTGACGTTCTATTTCTGAAAGCGGTATTCGTTTACTATCATGGAATTCAGCAACCTCCCCAATAGGCTTAACCTCCCACCCCTTCGGAATCTCCATGTCCAGCTCCTCGCTGTAAACGAACTCCTCATCCTGGAACGGCTCAAAATCAATGAACCAGCTCTTGAATATCGCCATCGCAACCTTCTCTAAAACCTCGTTCTGCTTCCTCTTGTTCTCTATCAAATCGTCGAACCAGGAAAGGGCGGTGGCAATGCGTTGCTGTTCTTCTGGAGGGGGGTAGGGGAGTAATAAAGTCTCTAAAGCATGCCTATCAACCCTTTGTCTTCCACTTGTCCCCGTCATTGAATATTCAAGAGTATCTTTTGGTATTGGATGCCGAAGATAATAAAAGACAAATTTTGTTGAAACCTTGTTATCTCTCGGAATCAGTGAGAAGACTTCAGTAGTAGCAATCCATCTGTAATTAGAGTTATTTGGAACAATACACATTTTCCCATGTTCAAATGATGGGGTTATCTTGGCGAATAAAATTGAACTTGGAGGCACTTCTATTCCACTCTTTACCTCATTGGGAGTCCTAAATTCGAATTCTGGAAGTATTCCGTCTACTGGTATCTTCTCCATTGGAATAAACGCTATCGGCTTGTCTTGTCTATTTTTAGGACGTTTATTTATGAACATAACTTCCTGAATCTCTTTAACGTTCCAATCCTTTGGAATCTCACCGATAGGAGTTTTCTTGAACTCGGTTTCCCATCTAAACTTCATAGGGCCCCCTCTCCTTCCTGCTAATCTCTTCTACTAGCCAGTTATTAATATCAAGAAGAATCTCATATCCAACTTCCACTAGGTTTTGATCCTTCTCAAACGAATATATTTTGTCTCCATGGAAGAGGTTGTTTCTAATCCAGTAAACAGCTTCAATAACATTTTTGTAATCTTCTAGCTCTTCCGCGGTTAGTGAGCTTCTTCCCCGGTCTCGGCGGGCATTTCTCACATTCCTGATGGGTGCAATCTCCTTTAGCCTCTGTATTTTGTCTCGGGATATCTGGTTTTGAGGAATTTCCTCTTTTATATTCTCCATAATCTTCCAGTCTCTCAGCCTATATCCATACTTCGCCCGGCATAGTGCATTAAACGCTATATACTCCACCGTAAACTTCAGAAATGGATCATCTAACTCCTTGGCAACCTCTCGCCACTCTTTGGCCCTCTCCAGGATGAGGTCCCACGTTCGATCTTCTACTGATCCAGTTCCGGACAAGGGAATCACGCCTCCACGTACACCCGTCTTTTGATTTCCTCTATTATTGCTTTCTTTCTAAGCTTCATGAACGTTTCAATATCATTTCTCAACAATGCATCAAGAGCCTCTCTTGGAATTAAATGTGTCCTCAAAATCTCTTCCACCTTTTCCCTTCCGAATTCCGCGATCCTCTCGGAAAAGTACTCAGACGGTCTCTTGTTACTCTTTGATTGATTTGTGGTTATTATCGTCCTGTTGGCTATCTTATCCTCTTTGTAGATACTCCTCGGAAAGATGTGGTCCACCTGTACCTTACTGCGATATAACTCAAACTGTGGAGGTTGTCCAGTCTTAAAATCCAAGGCCCCATTTAGCACTATTAAGCTCAAGACTCCCTTAAACATGGCCGAATTCATACTTGAAACGTCCAGGTCTATGTCCTCAACCGTAAAACGCTCGATGAACTCGGGTATCTTTCCGTTTTCCACCCACTCTATGAAATCCATGAAGTCTGAGAAACTCTTTGAGTCTACGGCTTGGTCATACCTCCCCTCGAACACTGTTACCCAGTAAAATGCATCCACCTTTGCATAATTGGCAGGACTCTCCTTCCGGTTTGTCTTTAGATAGTCTAACATCACAGCTACAGGTACAATGAGCGTTGTATATGGGGCCCACTTCTTAAAGCTCAAAACCCCATAACCGTTTCTGATATCGGTAATCCTTCGGTATGCAAGCTCTAATGCCTCACAGGCTCTCCTCCATTCCTCCTCAAAGTTTCCATGGTCCAACTCTAGCAAGTTCTTTCTCCTTGGTTCCTTTCCCCTGATAAGGGCTATTACCTTAAGTATCCACTCGGGAGGAATAAAGTTTACAAACTCATACTGTTCCTTGGCGTCGTTGAGCATATCCCTGAGGTTAATACCGTACTTGTACAGTCTCGCAGTTGCTAAATCAAACGTCGATAGTGGCATTCCCGTTTTGTTCAGCCGTTCAAAAGTCTCAACTATCTTGTCAAGGGACGTATCACTTGGGAGGGTTATCACGTGGATTTCGTATTCCATCACGCTGTTATAGAGTTTGATGAGATCTTTTATGGGGATATCCTCCCTTCCCTCGAACCTCTCAACCAAGGCCTCTAAGCTTTTGAACTCCGATACCGGGACCATGTACATATTCCTCTTTACTTCTGATAACCTCCTCTTGTCCGCTGTACTCACCCCAACTATCGCGTCGTCCCATTCTCCCTGAAGGGCCTTCTTGATGTCCACATAGAACCTGTGGGGATACTTTCTGCCATTTAAGGGGATATCAGGCGCGTAAAAGGCGTAGAATAGGGCTGTCGTCCTCTGCTGACCGTCCAATAATACCTTCACAGAATAGTGTATCTTGGCATCAGGATTGACAGTTTCAACGCCTTCAACCAATCTCAATGCAAACGGGGCTTCGTCCCTTGTGGACTCCAAGAACAGCATAGACCCGATGAAGTATCCTCCAAAGACTGATACCAGAAGTTCCCTAACGTCTTCTGGGCCCCACACAAAGCTTCTCTGGAAATCGGGCAATACTATCTTTCCACCGTGTGTATCTTTCAACAGTTCTCTTAACTTTATGCTCATAACTTCACACCTTCCATCCCAGTTCCCTAAACACTTCCTCCACCTTTTCTCTCAGCCTCTCCTCCTCCTGGAAGAGTTTCGAAAGCTCCTCGCTGTACTCCCTCATTTTCTCTTCAAACGTCCTCTCGTCGTCGAACTCCAGCTTGACACCCACATACCTTCCAGGGGTGAGCACGTAGTTGTTCTTGGCTATATCTTCAATTGTGGCCACCTTTGCAAACCCTATCTCATCTATCTCGTCCAGTCTGCCTTCTTCAAAGAGCCTGAACTTCTCGACTATCCTCTGAATGTGCTCCTCAGTCATTACGTTTTGTCTTCTCGAAACCTGTTTGTAGAGGTTCTTGGCGTTTATGAAAAGTACCTTCCCCTTCATGTGCTCGGGTTTCTTCTTTCTCATAAACCACAGCGAGACGGGTAGTGAAACGTTGTAAAACAGTTTAGGCGGTGCGGCAACTATCCCATAAACGAAGTCTTTTTCCACAAGCTTCTTTCGTATCTTCCCCTCTACTCCACCCCCTGATAGGGCCCCATTGGCCATTACAAATCCCGTTTTTCCGCTGGGGTTCAGGTGATACAGGAAATGGAGTATCCACATGTAGTTCGCGTTGTTGTCAGGTGGAATAAGGACCTCCTCATCACTAACAATCTTGATTCTCGGGTCATCCTCGCTTATCTTATCTGCTCCCCACTTGCTATCGTTGAATGGAGGATTCGAAACCACGAAATCAAATCTATCGTGCATGAACTTGTCATCATGGTATGAATCCCCTAATCTGATGTCTCCCTCGGCCCCTCTTATGGCTAGGTTCATTTTGCATATCTTCCACGGTCCTTCTTTTGACTCCTGGCCGTATATGGCGAGTTTTGTTGGATCTACCCCTTCCCTCTCCAATGCTGCAACGAAGAATCCACCGCTACCACATGCTGGATCAAATATTTTGCCCTCCTTCACGTCGAGGATTTCAATGATAAGTCTTGTGAGTGAACGCGGTGTGTAGAACTCCCCTCCCTTCTGGCCTTCAACTTGGGCAAATTTTCCGAGGAAGTATTCGTATATTCTCCCGAAGAGATCCCTTCCATCCTTGCCCTTCCCAAAGTCGATATCTGTAAACAGATTGATCAGATATGCCAGGTCATCCGGGGACAGGTTGATCTCAGCGTATCTTTTGGGTATGACGTCGGCCAGCTGATCGGGATACATTTCTTCAAGGGTTGAAATGGCGTTGTCTATTATCTCCCCTATGTTGGGCTGGTTGGCGTTCTTCTTGAAGTACTCCCATCTTGTTTTCTCGGGGAGATAGAAAACCCCTGCCTCTATATAATACTCCTCATCCTCAATGGCGGCCCTTCTCATCTCTGGGTCTTCGATATAATCCTCACTCGTGGGATCCCCAAATCTCTTTTCCAGTTCGGCTCTCCTTCTCTCAAAGGCCTCTGACAGGTATCTCAGGAATATAAGCCCAAGAACTATGTACTTATACTCGTGAACCTCGACTTTCTTCCTCAGTTTGTCGGCGGCGGCCCATAACTTCCTTTCAAGCTCGGGCTCCAGTTCATAATACTCTTCAACTTTATCCTTCTTTACCTTCTCAGCCTTCGATTTCTTTTTCTTACCTTTTACCATCTTGTTCTCCCCTTTCTCCTTCTTGAATGATTGGGAAAGATATTCATCCAGCGTCGGCATGAATACCACCGAGCGATTTAAGTCTGTACAGAATTGTGTTCGTCTTGCCTTATGAATTTTCCGTATTCATCCCTTTGTAAAAAAAGAAAACATGAATGTGGCCCCTATAGCTCTATGCAATTCCAAGCTTCGGTATCTCGATACTATCCAATTCCTTAAAGGGCCAAAGACTGGCGATATCTCCCTCCCTGTCAGAGATTATAACGCCCTCCCTAGTGAAGTTAAGGGTCTTAATTTTCCTTCCATCCTTACGGTATATCTCATAAAGAACAGTCTCAATGATTTTTTCCATGAATTGCTTATTCTCTGCTGTATAATAAAAATGTTCGTTCACGTAAACCCTTAGTATCTCAATGCCCCTCTTTCGCTCAAAGGTATCCAACTTTTCATCCAATCTATCTACCTGTTTTCCCTGCATGAAACCAGATATACACCTTCCTGAATCCTGAGCCGTATTTCAGAGCTTCAACATTCATCTTGTGTTGTAAATCCGCCTTATTTTCACAAAAGAGTGCCCATGCTATCTCTATTAGGTTTTTACTATACTTTCTTTGTTTTTTGCCTGGTATTATTCCATCGTTCACCTTGGAAAGGATAATGTCTACACCCTCATGGCTGAGGGTTACCATTAATTTTTCCGCCTGCCCTTCTACGTCATATTTACCGGAATAATGCTCCCAGAAATTTTTGAGCTCAATCGCAATAAGTGTTTTATCGCTCCAATCTATTATGAGGATGTCCGCTATCTTATCGGCATCGGATTTTCTACCTCTATTTGAGTCCTCTGTTCCTGGCCTTGTTCGTATCTTGTATATAGGAAGTACAAAGATATCCCTCCCCAGTTCCCTGTACTCTTCCAGCACTTTTTCTAAGCTCTCGTAAACAAGATCTTCTAGGAACCTCCCCTTCCAGAACGCCACTTTGCTGTGGGGAAGTTCTCCGCTGGCAATCCGCTTTGCTAGGGCTTCGTAAAATTTTCCCTCTATCTCCGAATACATGTCCAGGATATCGTTTATGTAACCGTACATAGTTTTCTCATCTTTTATTCTCACTCCCATATCGGGCTCTGCCTGAAACGCTTCTATCATCTCCTCCGTTAGCCTTCCCTCTTTTAGCATTTCCAACATCGCATGAATGAACACATCCCAATACTCAAATACTGAATGCCTGTATCTCTTCTTAATACACTCTTCCAACTTTGCCCTACTAATTTTTCTACCCTTATTCTCAACTAACATTAACTCCTTAACCATACTACCACCTCAGGAAAGAGTTCTCAAGAAACGGGGGCCTTTGTGTCCTGTTTCATTACCCTGAGATTTTGAACCTTTGAGAATTTTATTTAATTAATAAGATTCATTAAACCACTAAGAACCTAGTTAGACACCTTGAGCATCTGTCACTCGTTCTCTTCCCGTTTTTAGAATTAAAAGGAAAGGAAACACAGGGTGCAAGGTTGGAATGATTTAGAAGGTTAAGTTAATGTTAGAAGTGTTGTGTTTGTAGGATTGTTGATATTGTTAGAGTTTGATTATTTTTGTCCCCCATATATAATATAGGGAAAACTATGTAAATTAGCTAATTTTTAATTTTTGTTACCTTTAAATGCTTTATGGTTAGAATAGGTATGTTAGTTATTATTTCTCAAATATCCATTACATAATTTGTTATAAAACCTTAATATTCGTACTCATACCCTTCACAATAACATAACCCCTTACTATCTACCCCCCTTTCACTCTCTCCTTCAATAATAATACATCAAATACATACTATCCTAACCTACTCATACACTTATACATACTACCTACTACTCTCTCTTAATCTCCCTATCTTTCTATCAATACTCAACACTCACATGGAGATATGTTTCAAAATGGTATATACCGAATGGGAAAGATAAAAACGGCAGATAGACCCTCAATTAAACGATTAAAAGGGAGGGGAAATTTGGAATTCAAAAAACAACCTTATTCCCCAAGATTTCTGAGAGTGTTGGGTTTAATGATTTTTCAAGGTACTTATACGAGCGGGCGTATTCTCTTTTAGCCTGGTTAAATAGATCTAGATAGTGGATACTCATTATCGAACCTGTTGAGTGGCCGACCATGTATTTAACCACGCTTTCTGGAACTCTTGCTTCAAACATCTTGTTTATGAACCATTTTCGGGCGTACTTGAGGCGAACCCCTTTCCTTTTGGAGAGGTAGGAACGTAGAGTTACGTATGTGGTGTTGGGGAATGGTTTGAGGAGCGAGGCAATATAGGGGGGCATAAAAGCCACGAAGGAGTTTTTGGTTTTTCGGGTCCATGAAAGTTGATAGTATGCAATGGTGGTTCCATTCACTCTTTCTGTCTTTAAGCGATTCTCATCAAATTCTGTTACTATCTTCAACGCCTCCTTTATCCTTATACCTCCAAAAACTACCAACAACGCAACTAACAATGCGTCCTCTCTCTTGCTAACGGCCTTAATCCAACTTTGAATCTCTTCGTTCGTGGGGAAATACAAATCCGGTTTGGACTCGTGGGTTCGTAAGAGTCTCTTCAACTTAATGGCTGTCTCCTCCAACATCCAGTCATTTTCTAGGTAGAAGTTTATCAGGTTCCTTATGGCCAAACTCAGGTGATGTCTCCCTACCTTGGTATTGTCCATCAACCTTCTCAAATCTTCAATGCTCCAGATTTCTGTATCCCCAAAATATCTATCCAAGGAAGAGATATACTTCCTTCTTGTTTCCTCTGTTACTCTATTCTCTAGCCATTTAGTGAATTCTTCCCTAACAGGCCTGTATATCAAAATTGGAGCCGCTGGAGAGTCCGTGGGCGTCCAGCCCGCCAGGGTTCAAATCCCTGCCCCGGCGCCAAACAAACTTTGCTTGCGCAAAGTTTGTATGTCCCTTTTAAACTCGTAATTTTCCAAGTGGTTTTTAGCTCAAATCGCTGTTTTCAATGTTTCACTGCACTCGGCGCTCTTCGAGCGCCTAAAATGGGAAAACCTGCTAAAAAGCCTGTTTTTCCATAGGATATTATTACATTCCAAAACATTCACCAGTTAAGTCAAGAATATTAACGGTTATTAAAGCTTTTTCTGCTCGATTTTTTGTTTTTCATTGAGTAGTTCTAGTATCTCCTTAAAACTACCCTCTCTTTTTACAATCGCTGAATGGGAAAAAACTATATTTTTGCCAATTTCGTACTTGCCGCTTTTAATGATTTCTCCCATTTCTTTCAATAAGTGATCCATTGCAACATCCCCTTTCAGAGGGGGACCTCTAATAGTCTTCGCAGCTTTTACTCTCCCCTCTTCTATTTGGAGACTCCAAGAAATCTCGCTGTTATGAACTATTAATTCACCGTGATAAGATTTCAGTAGCTGGAGAATTTCTTCAAGGTTTTCCCCAGGTATTTGGTCAGGAGGAGTATGTAACTTAAACCGTGCTTTAGGATAATCTCGGAAGATAGAATTTACAGGATATTCGTATATTTCTACTGCTGTTACCTTTCTGTGTCGAGAAGCAGTGAGGATCTCATCCAGAGCCTCTCTTCCTTGGAAAACTTTGTTGTCTGAGTGATGCTCGACTATTAGACCTACTATTTCGTGATTAGATACTAGGATATAGCCTGTTTTCAATTCTTCATTGTCCCTCCATGAAGCTTTTAAATACCCCTCATATACCTTGCTTAAAAGCCCCTCCACGTTTTCGTAGTCAGGGATTACGGATATAAATTTCCCAGGTAGCATGCGAAGCACCCCCGATAAACAAAAAGAAATAAATTTTTAAAGCATTGATGCTACTTTCTGTGCGTTTCTCTTTAGATAAATCCTAACCAGACCCAGATTGACTTTCGGGTCGGTGAGGACTGTGAGAACTGCGTTTTCCCCGGCCTCGACTGTTATTATTTTCCCCTTGGGCGATTCGAGCGTCACCATGTCAACTGCTTCCTCATGAAAAACTTCATTGCTGACGTTTAGAGATGTGCCGTAAATTGTGGCCACCATAGCGGAAGTGCTTTCCACGTCAATGGTTCTATCACTAGCCTGCCCTTCAATGAGGAGGCCATCCTTGCTGACTATCGCAACTCCTTTGACTCCATCGACCCTGAGAAGGTCGGCTATAACATTCTCAAACATTTTTCATCACCCCAGTATCAGCATATCAACTTCTACGTGCTTATCTGAAACGCGGATCCCCTTTATAAGGGTGTTCTTCCCGCTAAACTTCTTTATGGCAGCGGCAATGGCGTTAGCCATTGGATATAGGACTGGCTTCATACCTTTCTTTTCTAACAACTGGAGAGAATAGAGATCCATTGGATTATTAAGTTTGAGTGTTACTTTATTTCCCTGAACGTCGATTTCACCACTTTCTGCAAATCCAAAAGTGTTAATCATGACTTCTGTGAACCTGTTTAAGAGTTCTTGGGGATCGTCGCTACCTTCAAAATTGAGGCCGTATTCTTCGACCATTGTGTTTAATACTTCCTCTCCAATGGATGTTCCTAATCCCCTGGCACCGGTTCCAAGGACTTTGTATATTCCATAAAGTATCAGGTTATTTACTTTTGTTGCCATTTCTTCTGACCTGTCTTCCATCCTTTTCACGACCTTCGCCTCCGTCATCAGATGCATCCTCCCAAGTGGGCTGCTATCTGAACAAAAAAGTGATTTTTTTTTGAGTATATAATTTTTTCTCTTCAACTTTGGGAGATATGCCCTTAAAAGTAGGTACAGATATAATCGCCTAATTTAGCATATAGGGGACAATTTTGAGTATTGCTATTTTTCTTTGTTTTGTTTGTTGAACAGTGTGGTACCTATTATCAGATTATAACACCTAGATTTTTATGTTTTCTTGATTCAAAACGTTTAAAAGGAGGAGTATCATCATGATACCATCAAGTTTGGTTGAGGTGTGGTAGGATGGGACTTTTGAAGAGGATAAAATCACTTTTTAAACCCGAAAATGAAGTCGAACTCGAAGATTTTAAAGAAAGAATTAAACGGAAATATGGGTTTATGGATTTTATTTATGTTACTAATGAAGGGCTTCCAATATTGGGGACGTTCTCCAATTGCGAAGAATTTTCTGCTAAAGTTCCTGAACTGTTAAAGATCCTCTCTCAATTTGTGCTGTCTGAGCATTATATAATAATTACTGAGGGGAGTGTATATAATATCATTGTTATTAACAAGGAAGTGGTTTTTATCGGGACAAGTACCCGTCCCCTCTCCAAAGAACGAATAGAAAAACTTGTCAATGAAACAAAAAGAGAGTTGAACATATAACACTTATTTTTCTGCTGACGTCATCGAAATAAGAGTCAATTCTCTTAAAAAATTAAAAAAATTGAAGAATGTCATGTTTGTTTTTCAGGTATTTCATCCACACCGACTCCCGGTTTTTTAGTCACTCTGTATATAATCCTGTTTTCAACTAGAGTTTTGAGAATTACTCTTTCGTTTAGATCCGGGAATTTACCGATCTTTTTCTCCCAAAGGGATATATTTGGCAATGAGATCTCATATCTTCCTCACCCCTACCTCGTTTCCTCCATCGCCGATTCCTGTGCTGAATATTCTCAACTCTCTCGCTCTTTCAATGATCCAGTCAAAGGTTTCTCTTATTATCTTCATACCATTTCATAGAGTAACAGCTTTCGTCTAGGGCTTTTCTTGGTGTCCCAATAGCAATTATTAGGGAATAATCAGCAATTCTTGGGTCTCTGACAAACTTGATGCTGTCCTCCTCAAGCCTCGCCTGGTAGGCTATCTTCACAGTAAAGCCGTCCTCTATGGACTGCGTTATGAAGTACCTGTCGAGGTAGGGCCTATAGCCGAAGGTGGCGTAGGTGTCGCGTCCTTTCTTTGCTATTGGAGTTCCTGTAAAGGCGAAGAAGGACGCGCTCTTAAGTATCGAGCGCATAGTCGAAGCAAGCTCACCATACTGGGTTCTGTGGCCTTCGTCTATGAGAACCACAACGTCCCTGCGATTCGTTATTGTCTTTCTTCTCCGGCTTTCCCTCTTGAGCCCCTCCAGCACGTCATTGAGGTCCTCGGTGCGGAACTTGTGAATGAGCGTGATGAACGTTCCCCTCTTTCCATCGGCGTGGGTTAGGACTTCCTTGAGCTTCTTGATTGAATCTATGACTTCAAAGCTCAGCCCCACAGCTTTAAGCTCGCCGCTCAGCTGTCTCTCAAGTTCCTTCCTGTCAACGACGAAGAAAATTGTGGGGTTGCCGAGCAGACGCTTGATTTTATAGGCTGAGAATATCATGGTCAGCGTCTTCCCGCTTCCCTGCCAGTGCCAGATTAAACCCCTGTTTCTTTCCGTCTCGCCCCTCGCGTAGGCCAGAGCGATGCTCACTATCTCCCTAACCGCCCGGTACTGCATGTACCTCGGCAGAACCTTGGTAAAGGCTCCACCGCTCTCGCGGTAGAAGGTGAAGTAGCGGAGGACGTCGAGGAGGGTCTCAGGTTTTAAAAGCTCAACCAGGTTGTCCAGCTCATCAAAGCTCTCGCCCTTCCATTGATAGACCGGAACACTGCTGAGCCACGGCACTATGGGGAAATAGACGGGTTTATCCCCGACGGCAACGCCCATCTGGATATACTTGAAGAGCTCGGGCATCTCCTTCTCGTAGTCCTTAATCTGCTCGTATGCTTTTTTCCAGCTCACGTCCAGCCTTTTGCACTCAATGATGACCAGCGGAATGCCGTTGACGTAGAGGATTAGGTCGGGTATCTTGGTCTTAAACGGGTAGCCGACCTGGTTGGCAACGAGGAACTCGTTGCTTTGGAGGTTTTCATAGTCAATGAGCATCAGCCTCTTGGGCTCACCGGTTTCTTCATCCTTCACGGGAACGCCGTTCTTGAGATAGTCGAGAACCCTGCGGGAGCCTTCAACGCCGAAGGGACTCGCTTTAAGGAGGTTGATTGCCTCCCCCGCTTCCTTCTCGCTAACTCTGTTTATCCTAACTATCGCATTCTTTAGCCTTGAGATTAAGAGAGGCTCGTTCTCGTTTTCGAGAACCTCGATGCCCCTCTTATACTTCCAGCCCTCCGATTCCAGCCGCTTGATGATGGGCTTCTCGCACTGGAGGTATTCGGGGGTTTGAGCAGGCATGAGGGTCACCTGTTTATTTGTAAACATCGGAACCATCAGAGAGGTTGGATGTTTATGATTAAAACAGTTTTCGAAAATTAAAACATTAAGCTAATAACTCTGCTAAATCCCATATTAATTCCTGTAACCGCTTTAAATGAGAGGGATACTGATTAATCTTGTCATATATCTCTGAGGGGACACATTGTTCCAGAGCGGTCATTATGTCAGTATACGGATCAGTCCTAGCCAACAGATCTTTAATGTATAAACTAGGATTCCCACTTATTTTTTGTTTGATACAACGATCTTTTTTCTCAATTTCTCCTAACAACACTGGAAGATTCTCGAATCCGGAAGCCTCGAACAGATATGATATCTTAATTGAAGATACCTCTAGTTTCTGATGGATGACATCCCTTATCTCTCTTTCAAATCGCTCTCTTTCTTCTTCTGGGAAGATTTGGGGGAAATTCATCAGGTCGCTCTGATATGGGACAGAAATTATTATTTTTGGATGATAAGGGGGATTAAATGAGTTCATCCATTGCTGGAGATATTGTTTCTCTGTGGTTCCTAATTGCTTGTACTCCTCGCTATTTTGGAATCCATTAATTTGTTTGCTTACAAAATCTTTGTATCCAGAGATTATTTGTCTTCCAAGAGCTATTATGTCTGTGTCCTTACCTACAAATATAACAAAGGAGGACACTCCCTTGATATCGATCCTGTAAACCTTTTGGGTTTGAGATCTGATTTTTAACTCAAAGAACATCTTAAAGAAAGATGTTGGAGGTTTGTCTAGGTTATGTTTTTTCTGGAGATATTTAGCTATTGCTTGACTGACGTTCTTTTTGTATGTCTCTGTATGTTGACCGGACAAAATACCTTCACCGGATTCCATGACTATTACCGCTCTAGTAATTTGAGAAAATATCTCTGTCTCAATTTCCTTTAAGGTTTTAACGCCATGTCGTTCTAGAACCTCAAAGAATATCCTGATCCTATCCGAGAATTTAGTTTTGACGAATTCAGTTATCTGCTTTTCAATTTTAAGTTCTTCGTTTTTCAGTTCATATCTCTCCCGTGATATTGCCTTCTCTATCCAAAACGCATATGCAGAGAATCCTATAATTGATAACACAAAGAAAAGCATAGCTCTAACAGATGCTAATCCAAACCACGCAAAACTACTACCTATGATTAAAGCAAGTATGTCTAATGTTATCAGGAGAGAGTGGACATTTCCTTTTGATATCTGGGCCAAATATTCCAGGACTTTAATAATCCCACCGTTCCAATCTATCATAATCTCCACCAATGTAAAACCCTGTGGGCGGAGGTGGGGGATTCGAACCCCCAACGTCCCTCTGGGGACGAGCAATTCCGGGCAACACTCCTCGCTCCGGGGATAAATAGTGACTCTCGCTAGTACCTCCGGCCCCAGAGGGCGAGAGCCACTTCTCCGCCCGGGAGGTCGTTGATAAATTTCAGGATTGTCTCAATCATCGCTATCACCTCCGTAATGGCTTTTATGAGGGCCCATGTAGTTGTTGGACTTGTTGCAACTGACAGAGCGAGGAGCATTGCCACCTGCCCATAGGATAATAAGATTATAATGGGCAAAAGTATTTATACTTTTCGTTTGAGGAAGGAAAATCTAGCGTGTGGACATTACCCTCCTCTTTCCAGTTAGCAAGTCCTTCATCAGCCCGCGCTTCACCCGCTCAAGCTTCTCCCTGCGCTCCCGCAGGAGTTCGAGCTTCCTGTCAACGGTGGAGAGGATTTTGGCGATTTGTTTTTGCTCCTCAATGGGGAGGAGGGGGATTTTGAACTTTTTAAGATTAGATGCATTTATATTCGCTTGGCTTGCCGCTCTTGTGGCTAATTGACGCAATCTATCCCCCGCAAAAATTAAGTAAAGCGTTAGGAACATAGGATCAGCTACGTTCAAGTTGGGTTTTAGGCGGATTAGATAAGAGGCAAAGACGTAGTCTCCCTCAAGCATAAAAACGCCAGTTCTGCCAACCAGTTCATAACTGTTAGTCCTGTTAATTAGAACATCTCCTTTTTCCAGTTTATATTTTCTGAACGTGATCTCATCAAGGTCGGTATATTTTAGATTAATTGGCAGGACTTTGCCGTTTAATATGCTATCCATTTTTATGACAGGATACCTGCCGGAGTCCTTCAGCTTGGTGGATAGGCCATACTGGAACGAACTAGCAACATCTCCAAGTCTAACAACCCTCCACTCCTCCGGGATCTCGCCCAGCTCGGTCTTCTTGAACCGCTCGTGTCCGATGCCCTTCGTTAAAAGTCTCCCCATCAGGCCTTTCTTCAAGCGCTCCGTCTTCTCAATTGCCTCATCGGTCTTCTCGATGACTTCATCAACGGTTCTCAATATCTCGGCGATTTTCTTCTGTTCGGGGAGGGGCGGGAGTGGTAGGGGCATATTCAATAAATCTGTCTTTTTGACACTTGCTTGACCTACATATCTAACGCATATCTGCCTGAAGTATCCAACTCTCCAGAGTTCCATGAAATAGTACATTATCCACTCTGGAATGACTCGACTAGAATCTACCCGGATTCTTGTTATATGGTTACTGTATGTACAAAACTGACACTCGCCGCGGAATATGGCTGTTTTACCGATTAAATCAACACTGTTCGTGTTATTAAACAGTACATCACCCGGCTTAAGGAGATAATCTTTAATGTTGCTTGGGACTGGAACTTTCAAGTATTCCTTTAGGGTGACTTTGCCCTCGGTAGTGATGTTGTTCATTCTAAGCTGAATTATCCCGTTCTCATCACGTTTCCCGCTTGCAAATCCCGGTTTTGCTTCTTTGATAACATCTTTTAACCTTACAACCTCCCAATCCTCTGGAATCTCGCCGATTGGGGTTTTCTTGAACTTGGTTTTACCTTTCATTCTAATTCCCCCACTTGACGTTCAATCTCCTTTATCAAAAGCGTCCTCACGGTTTCCAATAGTTTGCGCACATCACCTTGATTAATGGACTCTCCATGGTGAATAAGATTGTTCCGTTTTCCATTGAGACTTTTAATTGTGTCATAGGCCTCTGTTTTAATAGCACCCTGAAGCTCTAGTATTTCCAGCTTTCTAAGTAATTCCCACTTGATTAATTTCTCCAGTCTCTTCTCTGAAAGTTTTTTGCTATCCCATAATTTTTGCCAAACTAGAGAAACAAGCCTCTCTAATGCTGTCCACCCCATGATAAACGCTTGATTATATTCAGATTCAAGGTAATGTGAGTATGATTCGAGGAAGAACACAAGAGAAGTTACCAGATCATCATTCCTCCAAATTTTTTCTGCATATTCGATTGCTCTATTAATTTCTTCTGTACCAAGAATGGGCCGATTATATGGAGCTGAAAGAATATTCCTATGCACATACCTACGTACTGATGAATATTCTCTTGAAGGCACATGAGACCTAAATAAGTAAATCCTGGGATGATTTTCAGGATTGTAATAGACTTCTTTCAAATCAGAGAATCGTATCGCAAAGAACTTTAAACCCGCTTTGTTAAAGATTGTTAATAGACCGGCAATTAAATTTAAGATATCCCTAGCTGTTTCTTTGGAGTTTGTTAAAACTAAAATCTTCCCATCATTATCAACTTCAATATTGATACTCTCAATTTTGAATTTTACCCATGGAACAGAGGAGACAACAGGTTTTAATAATACAAGATCCTCAAAAAAGATTATTGGTTTTTCGTATACCCATACAGGTGGATATAAATATGCAGCATATCCAACAAGACGAGCTCCAGTAAAAGAAAGAGTAATATCGCCATAATTATTCCCGTTTTCGTCCGCTATTTTCTCACTTGCGGAATCCATGTCAAGTAGGGTAGTAATCATGTCCCTAAATGTTTCGAGAATTTTTTGAATATCCAACTCCGCAATATTTCCATTAAATACTTTGACTATCCCATTTGGTGGAAAAAATACAGAATTTCCACTAAAATACATAAGATGAGCATCGGATCCCTTAATCTTCCTACCAAAGAGCGGTGAATATCTTCCACTATATAAAAATAGGCTAAGAAATCTGATAAAAACATCTGCACGTGTCAGATGTTCGATATCCGGAATCTCAATGCTAACTCCCGCAGGTAATTCTTCAATCATAGATGCATTAAGGAACCTAAGATATGTTTTGGAGTCCTTAGGAAGTTCTTTTTTCCATTGTTCCTCTCTTTCTAAAATGTTGCCAATTTCTCTTAAGAACTCATAACCTTGGAATGGTCCATAAATTATTATCTCTTTGTCAGATCTCTCCGGATCATGAGTAATTACTATTATCTGCCACTCGCATGGCTCTTTGATCCAGAAAATCTCTACTTGACAGGGAAATTCAAATTCCATAATGGATTTCCCAAATGTTTTTGTTTTCCTAAATTTTTCATATTCTTTTCTAAATTCTGTGATAAGCTCAATAAACCATTCTTGCAATTTTTGCCTCTCTTTTTCGTATTTTTCCTTATGTTCTTGCATTATTATACCTCCTATTTAATCGCAACCATAATGACGATACCTTTTCTTTTGAACTCTTGATCGGGGACATCATAAAAGTAGACTCTACTCGCACCGGCTTCGTTTTTTACTCTCTCTTCCCATTTTGTGAGTCTGTCGTCATTTATCCTGCTTAGGTTTATTCCATCAAAAACTCTTGTTTTTTCATCGAATCCAAAATAGTATATCACTACAATACGGTTCTTGAGCTTAGATTCTAAGTCCTTTGAAATTTTCTTAATTATTTCTTCGTTCTTACCTTCGAGATATTCCCGGGACTTGTATTCCACTATAACATCTTCTTTCCTGAGGAGCACTGCTCTAGATTTAGGTACTTTGATAATGCCGAGTATTTTTGATGAAAGCTTTTCTAGGAAAAATGATATCTCTTTGTCCATATTTTCGGTTGTAAGTAATTTTAACGCAGAGTACATTAGCAACCTATCTATGTATGACTTACCAGTTTCTGATTGGTTTACTGCTTCTAACACCTTCTTGAGTGCGTCGGAGGTGTGAAGTAGGTTGTATATTTCCAAAGAGCCAATTACTATTGGTTCAGGACTAAATTCATCTCCCGGATGGAAAATTCGGATTTTCTCCCCATTAACTAGTTTTGTAGCTATATTTCTCAAGAAGCTTTCTCTTATTTCAATCTTGTTTTTGGTTCCAAAAATTGGAATCATAACATCGTGGACTTTTGGTATTCTGTCCACTGCTCCCTCTGAGGACATAACTAAAACTTCTTCCTTATCGTCAAGTACCTTGAAACTGCTAATCGAGACGTATATTGAGCCAAGTAGTTGTCTATATCTTTCTTTTATGTTATCAACTGTAAAATATTCAAGCATGAAGTCTTGGATAAACTCACTTAAATCTTTGTAGGGTTTTTTGCCTGCCCGTGCTAGGGCTATGGGTAGTCCTTCAATAGGATTTTCAAAGATAATTCGTCCATCAGTAAGTTTAACACCCTCAATGTGCCCTTTTAGCAACTTATAAAATTCTTCTGGAAGAAGCTCTAAAGAGATTTTTATTCCATTTATGTCGCCTTCTAGCCGGTATTTGCCCCCAAAGTATGAGTATGCTTCTCTTTTCGAGATTCCTAGCCATTCCGCAAGGAATTTGGTTTTATATTGCTCATGATATTTAACTCGTATTCTTCCATTTTCATACTTAACAAATGCGACAAAGCGAATTACATTATCTGTGTCCAACATTCGGGGCAATACCTTAAAGTCAGGGGTTATAGTGATTTCTCCAAATTTGCTATGGCATAGTACCACAAGTCCAGGAGCTAAAAGAAGAATACCATACTTCTCCTCTTCTCGCATTCTCGACTTCATTTCATACGTGAAATCATTTAATAAAAACTGGGCATCTTTGACATCAACATTGGGATATGAAGACAACAATTCTAATATCCAAGTTCTTCTATTTGGATTCAGCTCCAAATCGTCAAAATTTTTTTCTACATGTGCGGATTTGAGAACCTTGTTTATAACATCAATAACAGCTTTTCTTTTATCTTCTGAAGACACCTCCCTCTGCTCTACAGCTGTAATCTCAGATTTTACCCTCCTGTAAAAAACCAGAATGGGGAGAGACTCTTTGCTAAGGGCATCTTCTAATTCAGGGAGGTACCCTACCAAACTACTCTGTTGAGATGATACCTCATCGATCATACTCTCACCACCTCAATACCCCAGCTCCCTCAAATACCCCTCAATCTTCTCATCAACCCTCGCGAGCTCCTCGTTAATCCTCTTCAGCTCCTCCCACTCGGCCTTAACGTCGATCTCCTCCTCTTCCTCCACCGGGAAGACGTAGAGGGTGACGTTGAGGTTGTAGTCGTTCTCCTTTATCTCGTCCAGCCCAACGACCCTCGCAAAGCCATCAATATCTTCAAACTCCTCGAAGGCCTCGACGATCTTCCTTATGTGCTCCTCGCCGAGGCGGTTGAGCTTCCTTATCTCCGGGTGCTTTTCATATTCCTGGGATGCGTTGATGAAGAGGACTTTATCCCTCCTGTCCCTGGGCTTGTTCCTGTTGAATATCATTATGGCCCCCGGCGCGCCGGTGTTGTAGAAGAGCTTTTCCGGGAGGAGAATAACGGCCTCAAGCAGGTCGTCCTTGAGTATCTTCGCCCTTATCTTCTTTTCAGCCCCACCGCGGAAGAGCGCACCGTTGTCTATGACGATGCCGACCCTTCCATCGTCTTTGGCGCTCGCGAGCATGTGCTGTATCCAAGCCCAGTCCGCTGAGTTGTTCGGAGGATAGCCGTACCTGAAGCGCTCCTCCTTGAACTCGGCCTTCTTGAGGGTCGCCTCGCCGTAGCCGTCCTGGTTCCAGGGCGGGTTGGCTATAACCACATCGAAGCGCTTGAGCCTTTCGCCCTCCTTAAACTGTGGCCGTAGCAGTGTATCGCCAACAGCCAGTTTTGGCGACTTTATGCCGTGGAGTATCATGTTCATCTCGGCTAAAGCGTAGGTCGTCGGGTTTACCTCCTGGCCGTAGAGGAAGAGCTTTTTAGCCTCATCCGCTCCGCGGTGCTCCTTAACGTAGAGGTAAGCTCCGATGAGCATGCCGCCAGAACCCATCGCTGGGTCGTAAACTTCATCACCCGGCTCCGGCCTGAGGATTTCAACCAGGAGCCTGATGACCTCCCTTGGGGTATAAACTTCGCCCTCCTTGGCCTTCTGCGGGGCAAAGTAGCGGAGAATCCACTCGTAGGCATCGCCAAGAACATCTGGGGATGCGTTCTTTAAGTCAAGCCCGCTGAAGAGCTCGAAGAGCTGCCTGAGTATCTCGGCGTTGTCCCTGTGTAGCATGAACTCCATGAAGTCGAACCTGTCAACGACACCCCTCAGGTTGGGGTTGAGCTCGGCGAGCTTCTTGAGCGCCTGCGAGAGGTTCTGGGGAAGGCTCTCGATGTCCTTCTCGCGGAGCTTCCTCCAGAGGAATTCAGGCGGATAGTTGATGGTGTATGCTTCCCTGTCTTTGAGGGCAAGCTCTTCGGCGGTCTTTCTGTCCAAACCTTCTTTCATGAGCTTCCTAACATACTCCTCAAACTCCTTCTCCCACTCATCGCTCAGACGCTTCAGGAAGAGCAGAAGGAGAATGTACTTGTAATCGACCCTCGTCCTGATTAAATCCGCGGCCTTCTTAAGAACCCTCTCAAGCCCCTCACGGGTTAAACCGTTATCCTCCCTGGAGGCATGGCCAATGAAATCAGTGAGCTTCCTCTCCATAATTCACACCAACAAGAGGATACTCCCGCAGGTTCTTATATTTAACTGCAGGGAAGAAGCAAAAGAAAAGGAACCGAGATCAGATCCCTACACCAATGTCCTCAGCAATGTCTGGCAGGTCTAAAGCGATGAGTTTAACCTTTGTTGGAATTCCATCTCTGCTCCAGCCTCTGGCCTGGTAGTATTCATCGAGCATTCTGTCG
>CAZAPD010000050.1:0-6243 GCA_964487115.1 uncultured Thermococci archaeon
AAGCCTCTTTCTGTTGCCGTGGAACTTTGGAAGGACTTTCATAAGCAGAGCCAGATCAAATATCTCATTGTCATTTTCAAATTCCACTATCTTTTTATCCCGGCTCTCCTTGGCGTTCTTCATAAAGAGTGCTATCTCATCAACGACGCGGTAGCCGAAGTGGAGGTCGTAGGGCGCGAGGGCTTTGTTGAGTTGCTGGAGTATTTGCCAGTATTTTCCATTGTTAGCATCTTTGAGCTCTTTGAGAGCTTTTTCAATATCCCCTTCTTGTTTATCTTTCCCCTTCTTTGAGATTGCCAGGAAATTCCCATCTCTTCTTAGGTCGTTAAGGATAGCATTTCTCAGTTTTTCAAGTTCTTTCGGCAATAGCTCGGTTTTCTCCGGAGGATACTCTTCAAGCTCAACGTCATGGAACTCTATCGTAAACGCTCTATCAAGGACTTTAGGGCTGAACATGTAGGTGGTTTCATCTATATTCACTGTGCCTATTATGTAGAGGTTCGGTGGTAGCTTGATTTCTTTTGGTATGCCTTGCTCCTCCACAACTTTATCAACATTGTGGAGCTTTATATTTTCCCTTGTAAATCCACTCTCGTCCCTGCCGCTCTCGAGAATGCTTAGGAAGTCGGCGAAGTAGTATTCAACGTGGGCGAGGTTCATTTCGTCGAGGATGATGAGGTAGGGCATGGCTTTTTCTCTGTTCTGTTCATAGTTTTCCTTGGCTCTTAATATTAGTTCAAGGAGTGGAGTTTTGTGGTATTCTTCAGTCAGCGGGTTGTAGTAACCAAGCAAAGGTTTAGAATCTCTCCAGTCGGGGCGGACTGAGAGGAAGATGTAATTTTTATCTCCATTTCCAAGCAGTTCAGCCAATTCTTGAGCGATTTTTGTCTTTCCAGTTCCCGTTAAGCCAGAGAGGATAACAAATCCCTTGGTTTTTAGGGCCACGTAGAACTGGGCTATAAGGTGATTTGGAAAGCTGTAGCCTTTTGAATGGAGGTATTCGACCAGACCACTACCACTCGTCTTTGTCTGAGGCATCTCCTCACCCCCGTACTTAATGAGATAAAACGCTGCTTCAAACAGGTTGTCAATACCTACATTTACTGCCGCAGACCTAACTCTCTCAATTACAGAAAGATATTCGTTTAGACCAAGGCGATAGGCATTTTTATCAACACCCAGCAATCTAAAGGTTTTAGAGTTTATTACGCCTCTACTATCCTTAGGACTTCCCCATAAAGGCATGAAAGTGTCAGGATACACAAGCGCTGCTATTGTTATCATCCCAGTAGGGCCAACGCCGGGAATCTTTTTCCAGTACTTCTCTATCACAGTTTTTGAATTAGACTTGTCAGTCTCCGTGAGTTCAATAATGTACTCTCTAACTTTCTCTAAATCAACCTCGCTGGAAACTCCTCCTTTTATGAACCATAACAGTTTTTCAACGTCTTTATTGTTTATCGGAAATGGTGGTTCTAAGTCCGGTAGCTTAAAAGCTACAAACTCATCAACAATGTTTCTCATTTCATTAATAACCGGTAACCCCTCTTTCTGCCATTCTGCGCTGAATTTTTCTTTTTCTCTCCTCAACAGCTCAATAAGTTCTTCGAATCCTTGTGCTGATAATTGGTGTTTAAGCCACCATCCAAAATGATCCACCATTATAAAATCGGGATCATCTTCACAAACTTCTTTGAAGAGCTCTCTGAATTCATTCAAATGGTTAAGTACAGTAGAGTAAGCGTTAGGTCGCTCCCACCCAAATTTTTCGAAATACCATTCAACAGTATTGTTCCATGGAGCAAAGTATTTAGGATAATAAAAAGACAGCGCTTCTGTAATTAATCCCCTCCCGATTCCTTCAATCTTTTTCCACTTTTCAAATCTTTCATCTATGTTCTGGAGAAGTTTTTCAGGTTCGGTTTCCACTATTTCTTTCAGGAATTCGTCCCAAATCCTTTTAAGGCTGGATTCATCTTTTAAATGAAATCTGAGAAGATTTCTGCCAGAGTGAAGCAATTTTATTGCATCTCTAACACGAGTGTATTCTTGGGTCTCTTTCACCGTTTTCAGGATTTCTCGGAACTTTTTTGGATTGTTCTCCATCCAATCGGGCATTTCACGATTAAGGAATTGGCAATATTCTCTTATCCACCCATTAAGTTGGGTCTTATCAATCATAAACTCACCCCCTTAATTTTGGTCTAAACTTCAGATACCCAATTCCTCCAATTTTAACATTCTCAGATGATACCAACTCGCTGAGCCCCCATAGTTCTCTCTTATCATTATTAGTCTCAAAAAATACACTCCTATCCCCTGGATAAAGTACAACTGCAAAATTAGCATTTAGAGCATCCCTATAGGTGTGCATCTTGTAGATATCTTCGAGCTTTGTCCATGTGGTGTAGCTCCCGCTCCGCTCTACTTCTTCGTCTTCCACATCAAAATTCTCTATTTCTTCCTTTTCATCAACGACATCGAGCTTGAACTTTGCATCAAAGACTCCAAGAATCTTTGTTCCTTTTTTGTTCGGGTTGCCATTGAAGAGGGAATAATCAGGTCTAAGCGAAACGGAGTAGCTCCATTTTCTTGGTGTGAGCCTTTTGTTGTAGTAGAGCCTCCAGCCGTTGTCGAAGAGGGCATAAACATTCCCACTCTCAGCTAGCTCTCCCGTCGGTTCAATTATTATCCTCAAATCCTTCCGCCCAAGTATCTTTCCAAGTTCTTCCACAAGCCTGAAGAAGCACCAGTACTCGTAAAGCTTGGCAATGTCTTTGTTGTCTATAGCTTTCTGCATTTCATCAAAAAATGGCGAATAACTTCTGAATTCCCACCAGAGCTGGAGTAAATCCCTATACCCTTCATGTTTAAGAAGCACTTGGGAGGTGTATGGAAAAATCACCATCTCACCAACATCATCCCATAATGGATCGTTTGCGAGATATTCAAGCTCCTCGTAAAGACCCATAATCCTGTCGAGTTTTGCACTTTGAGCATTTCTAAATGCTTCGAGAACTCGTTCACTCCATCTCAAGAGATTGTTTAAGAAGTGCTTTGCAAATCTATTTTCTGGCGTGTCAAAGCTCTCATACTTCCTCTCCGTTAATACTTTCGTTGGGACATAACCTCCAAGGGCTTGGGCAACAAGTGCAGAACTTCCCTCCGCTTTCATTAAATACTCGGGATGTCTTAACATCGAAATTATCGAATCGGCGCTTATCGAATCGCTCTCCCACGGCTTGACCCATTCCCCCTCAACTATAAGCTTCCTTTTTGCTCTATGAATGACCGTTTCAAATGCCCCGATTATTTTATTATCATTGTTTTTTAAGAAGTGATAGGCAAAAAATTCGTTTACTGGTTCATCGCTCTCTATGAACTCGAACCTTGTTGGTGCTGAAAGTGAAAAGGGCAACTCAAGGGAATGCTTTTGAATGTCCCCTAAAATTGTATCCACAAATTCCCTATAAGCCTTGACCACATCGCTGATTCTTTCTTCAATTTCGTCCTCTCTAATTCCGGCAATTTGGGCGAATTTCTTAGAAAGAACCAAAAGAGGCCGTTCAAGTACGATGTGTCCATCTTTTAAAATGCGTAAAACAGACGTTCCAATATAATTTTTAAATATGTATCTGAAAACGCCTTCACTAACCTCATCCGCAGGTTCATCTCCAAAGAAGACTTTATATTCCTTTGGCACAGTGAGATAATAATCAATCCATTCAAAGAGGTAGAGAGTATTCTTTTCCTCGATAACTTTCCCTGCTAAGATATATTTTTCATCGTTGTCGAGGGCTATTCTATCCCCCATTATTAAACCTCCCAGCTTTCTCCATTCTTCAAAATAACTGCTTTCTCACCCCATTTATCCTTAAACCACATTGGGTTCTCCGTATGCACTGGAATAACATAATCCGGGTCAATTTCATCGATGATCCTCATTAACTCCTCCTTGGAAACGTGGCCAGAAGCGTGAAGTCCTTTCTCAAAGATTGGCTTTCCACTTTTGTCAACCTTAAAACCATGAACCTCAAAGCCGAAGTACTGAAGCCAGTTCCACAATCGTAAAAAGCTGAACTCCTGCTCCTCTCCAAAAGCTTCGCTTGAAGAATAAATGTAAACTCCGCCATTGGGCATTACATCGAGTAAGTGGGGCATATCATAGAAAGAGAAGCACAGAATGTAGTTCTCCTGATTTGCCCTAATCTCAAAAGGAGATATATAACGGTCACTGTAGTTCTCCCAGACCACGAGAGTTTCCCACTTTTGCTGGGTGGTTTTAAAGTTTCCATAAATTCTCAGGTTTTCAAGTCTATTAGCTCCATCGACCAGTTTTAGGGCATGCAGAAAGTAAGCGTCCTTGGCTGTTACCACGAGCTCTCTTCCAGTTTCCTCCGCAATTTTCTTGAAAGCTTCGAGTCTCTCGAAGTTCCTTGCCGAAAAATCCGCTACAACTAAGCCCTTAGCTCCCTCAACGATTTCCAAGGCATTTTCATAAACCTCCCTCTCGGAGACGTTCTCGTGTTCGTCTCTACCAACCCTTGTCCCTTCTGTGATTAAAACACTAGCATTCTTGGCCTCTCTAATGAATTTTCTCGTTTCATCCCCATTCTTCCCGTGAAGCCTAAAATCGCCGGTGTATGCGAGGCTAACATCACCTTCAACTGCATAGGCTGTTGCACCGTAAATTGAGTGATCCACGAGAAAAGCTTTGACCTCAAAGCCCAGTTTCTCCTCACCGAGGGTTTTAACCTCGTTGGGGATTATTTTCTTTGTAGATCTTATGGAATAAAATAGGAACTCACCAAGCGTTCCTGCCTTTTCAGTAAGAATTACTTTCCTTGATGGATAGTGAGCCTTTTTGTCTGCTTCAAGGATATATCCTTCCTCATCTTTGTTCTTTCTCACTTTGTAGTAGGGAATCTCCATTCCAAAATGGCCACCACCGGCCGCAGTATCATTTAAAGCCTTGATGATTGCAATCGTTGTTGGCGAACCAACAAGGGGAATGTTTTCATCAAGAAGAGCGATGTTACCAACGTGATCAAGGTGGGCGTGGCTTATTAGAACTGCATTAACTGAGAGCTTTGGGTAAGTGGAGATATCTAAATCCCTCGGAATCAAATCTCTTCTATAGATGTTGAGTTTCGGAATTAGGTTCAAATGCCAGAGGTCATAAATTCCCCTCGCGGTTCTTTCAGTTATGAACTCCTCGTAATAGAGGGAGTATCTGGCGAAATTCATTCCAAAGTCAAGAAAAACGCCGTTATCATCCTCTCGAACATAAATCTTTGAGCCACCAATAGAATCGGCACCATCATAAACAGTTATCCTCATTGGTATTACCTCCCAATGTAAGTACTACAGGAATATCCATGGTTTTGTTTTATATATCTATCGGTGGTAACACAGAGAGGTTTTGGAAAAGATGTTTAAAATGGCATTGGAGTTCAAGGATAACAAAAAAGAAAAATCAGAGCCCCAGCATCTCTTTTGCGGCATTAACGCCGAGGTCGAAGGCTTTCATATTCACATCGACAGCCTTCGGCGGAACGCTGATTCTGATAACCTCCTTAACGTGCTCCGCCGAGAGCGGGAAGCCTGGCGTCTGGGTCAGGGCACCGATGAGGACGACGTTCGTGGTGATGACGTTGCCAGCCTTCATGGCGAGCTCCTCCGCATCGAAGGCCATGAACTTAGCCTCGAAATCCTCCTCAACCACCTTCTTGATCTCATTCATGCTTGGATATTTCGCCAGCCCCATCGAGACCTGCACTGGCGGAATCGGCCTCGCGTTGGTGAAGACAAGGCCGCCCTTCTTGAGGTAGTTGATGTACCTCAAAGCCTCAACAGGCTCGAAGCTTAGGATAACATCAGCCTTTCCTTCAGGAACCATTGCGCCGTAGACGTCCTCCCCAAACCTGACATAAGCAATAACTGAACCAAAGCGCTGGCTCATTCCGTGAACCTCTCCAACCCTAACCTTATATCCCGCACGGAGGGCGGCCCAGCCGAGAAGGTTTGCCGCCGTGAGGATTCCCTGGCCGCCAACTCCCGTGATAACGATGTTGTACTCCTTCATAGTTCTCCCTCCCTGACATTCTCAAAGGCGTCGAACGGACAGACCTGAGCACAACCGCCGCAGCCCCAGCACATAAGCTCGTCTACCTTGGCCTTTCCTGTCTCGGCGTCCCAGTAGATGGCCGGACAGCCGTAGGCGTTGATACATATTTTACAGCC
>CAZAPD010000051.1:0-17355 GCA_964487115.1 uncultured Thermococci archaeon
CTTCTCCCCAATCTCCATCAGTCTCTCATAGAGCTCATCGACCTTCTTCACAACGTCTTCAACTGTAAAGCCCTTCTTAACGGCCAGCCACGTAGCTCCTCCAGCTCCAACTCCCTCCTTTACATAGCCTCTCTCATAATCCTTTAGCCCCTTGAATTTGCTTCTTGAGAAATCCAAGTCTGCTGAGTAAAATATTATCCCAATCTCCTTTGCAGTGTCTCTAAAGGTGGAGCTTTTGTCATTCACGACCCACTTTGTTGTAGCTATCATGAGTCTGTCCAAATCTTCGCCCATGGATTTGAGTAGAGCAGCTATTGCCAGCATCTGAGTTCCGCCAGCTAAAACAACCTCGCCTTTAAATCCCTGAGAAATTCCGATTACAGCTGCCATCATTGGGTCTCCAAACTCTTCTAATGCTCTTAACGGCTCATCTGCAAATCCACCTTTTTCAATGCCAGCTCTCTTGAAGCCTTCCATGATTACCTGCTCCTTCAAGCTTTGTGGGTTGTTTGGAGCCGCTGAGCTTGTTCTTGCATCATATCCCAGAGCCCAAAGAACAGCTTGAGCTGTTGTAGTTCCTCCTGGTGTGGATTCACCAATCACAATTTCTTTCAAGCCGAGCTTGTTCAGTTGCTCTCCAAAGAGCTTTGCCTTTTCGATTATCTCCTCTGCCTCTGGGAGAGCCCTTTGTTTCCTGAAGTCCTTCCCCACGGCATCGCTTATGTGCACATGGGGAACGAGAGGTGCTAAATAGGTTCCACCTCTAACGATAATTATCGGAAAATCAGCCAGTTCCTTAGCGGCTTTTGTAATTATAGCCGGTGTTGGGTGTCCTTCGGGGGTTACGGGTATGACATCAATTATTTTAGGCTTCTCATAGAAGAGATACTCGGCATCTGCCGGGGGCGTTAGTTTCGTTAATTCTGGAGTTGCTCCGGCGACGCTTATTCCGGGGATTGTGCTTATCTCCGTATTGCCCAAAACTACAAGCATCATAGATACCACCTCTGGCAATTTTATCCAATAGATTTATATATTATTCGCCCCCTATCATTGATGGATAAATAATCCAGGGTGGTCAGGATGAAAAAGGCGGCTTTGCTGCTTATCCTTCTAATGTTTGGTGTTGTCTTTGCATCAGGATGCATAGGCTCAAAAGCTACGGAGACTTCAAGTTCCAGTCCCACTCATACCCCTGTATCGAGTTCCACTTCTGTCCCTACCCTAACTCCCACAAACTCTCAACCCACACTTTCCAAGACCTCAACCTCCTCAACAGAAGCACCAAAATATCCCCTGACAATAACGGATTTCGCAAACAGGAAAGTTACAATTAAAAAACAGCCTGAGAGGATAGTTTCTTTAGCTCCAAGCATCACAGAAACCCTTTACTTCCTCGGTGCCCTTGACAGGGTTGTCGGTGTAACTCAGTTCGATGATTATCCTGCGGATGTTAAGAAAGGGAGAACCATCGTTGGTGGCTTCAGCAACCCGAATATTGAGGTTATTGCATCCCTCAAACCTGATCTGATAATAGCAACCTCAATGGACATGAAGTACCTCGATCAACTCCAGCAAATTGCTCCTGTTATTGTCATTGACCCAAAGAACATAGAGGATATTTATACCTCTATCGAACTCCTCGGAAAAGTTCTCGGGAAGGAGGAACAGGCAAAAAAAGTTGTCAATGACATGAAAACAAAAATCAATGAGATTTCCTCCAGAGTAAAGGCTCTTTCAAGACCCAAGGTTTTCTATATCGTATGGAACAATCCACTTATGACGGCTGGAGCAAACACTTTCATCAACGATCTAATCAGGTTAGCAGGTGGAGAAAATATCTTCAGTGATGTTAAAGGCTGGAAGTCCGTCAGCATGGAGCAGGTATTGGCCAGAAATCCTGACATAATAATTCTCACACCACACTGTGGAATGAGTGTTAATGATGTGTATAAAAGCGAATTGGCTCAGACAAATGCAGCCAAAAATGGTAAAGTCATCATGATTGAAAACGAGAACGTTCTGGTGAGACCCTCCCCGAGAATCGTTGAAGGCTTGGAGGAGCTTGCCAAGGCTATTCATCCTGAAGCATTTGGAGGAAAATATCCCCTGACGATTACAGACTTTGAGGGAAGGAAGGTCACGATAAAAAGCGAACCGCAGAGAATAGTATCCCTCGCCCCAAGTATAACCGAAACCCTGTTCTACATCGGCGCTGGCAATAAGGTAGTTGGTGTAACGACATTCGATGACTATCCACCACAGGTGAAAAATATAACTAAAATCGGGGGTTTCAGCAACCCGAATATTGAGGTTATTGCGTCCCTCAAACCTGATCTGATAATAGGAACATCCATGCATCTCAGGTTCCTTAACCAGCTTCAGCAGATTGCTCCGGTTATAATAGTCGACCCTAAGAACATGGAGGGCATATACAAACAGATTGAACTTTTAGGTGAAGTTACTAACAGAGAAGAGTATGCTCAAAGCGTTGTTGAACAGATGAAGACCAAAGTGGCAGAGATAACTTCGATGGTTAAAAACCAGACAAAGCCGAAAGTGCTGTTCATTACATGGTGGAATCCAATATATGTTCCAGGAAACGGCACATTCCAGGGAGAGCTCATTGAGTTAGCAGGAGGCAGGAACATATTCTCTGACCTGAAGGGATGGGCTCAGGTTAGTATGGAGCAGATTCTGGCGAGGAATCCGGATATTATAATCCTCTCAGCCCATGCAGGGATAAGCGCAGAGGATCTCTGCAACACCCAACTGGTTCAGACAAATGCCATGAAGAACGGGAGAGTATTCACCGTGAGCGACGATAATCTCATATCCAGACCCGGACCTCGGATAGTCTATGGCCTTCAGGAGCTCGCTGAGTTTATCCATCCCAAGCTGTTTAAGTACAATTTCCAGCCTCTGAAGTGTAATGCGACGGCATCCACTTCTGGCTGAATATTTTTCTTTTATCTTTTTATCAGCCGTGAAGCCTTGAGCAATATATTCAAAGGCGGAGGATTTATATTTCAAAAACCTCATAGCAGGCAGCAGTATTTACCTGATGGTGGGGAAATATGAATAAACTGGAAGCCCTAACAGGGCCCATAGAGCTTGGAGAAGTAGTTACAATTCAAGAAGCCCCTGATAATCTCTCCCCTCTCCTAAAGCCAAGCTGGAAGACATCAAAAAAGAGAGGGTATGAGAAAATCATTGAAGTCAACAACAGGGAGATTCAAAAGATTGCCAATCTCAACATATGTAACCTGCTGGCTTCTTTTACGAAATCTGGAATGATGCTCTGAAGTTCTTGGAAGATATCAAACTGTGAAAGTTGGGTGATTGTAATGGGAAAGGCTTTAATGATTCAGGGGACTTCCTCTGGAGCTGGGAAGTCTCTCCTGACATTGGCTTTGTGCAGAATCCTTTCTAACCTTGGCTATGACGTTGTTCCCTTCAAAAGCCAGAACATGAGTCTAAATTCGGCTCCAAGTGTAGAAGGAGGGGAAATTAGCAGAGCACAGTATTTGCAGGCTTTGGCATGCAGAAAGATGCCCTCAATAAAGTTCAATCCAATTTTGCTCAAGCCAGAGGGAAACATGAGAAGTCAGATAGTTTTCATGGGAAAACAGATTGGAAGTGTCTCCCCTCGTGAATACATGCTCTCCAAGAAGGAGAAACTCTTTTCAAAGGCCATGGAAGTCTTGGATGAGCTTTTGGAAAAACACGACATCGTCGTAATCGAAGGGGCCGGCTCTCCGGTAGAGATTAACCTCAAGGATTATGACATTGCAAACATGCGTGTTGCTAAGCACGCCAACGCTAAGATCATTTTAGTCACGGATATAGATCGAGGAGGTAGTTTTGCCTCAATAGTCGGTACAATGGAATTATTAAGCAGGGAAGAACGAGAACTCGTAATGGGTTTCGTTTTCAACAAATTCCGCGGTGATGCTTCTCTTCTTGAGCCCGGCTTTGAGTATCTGGAGCAGAGGTACGGGAAGAAAGTTCTGGGTGTAGTGCCATACACGGAACACAAAATTCCAGAAGAGGATTCTCTTATTAGCTTTCCAAAGGTTAAGAGTGAACTGCACATTCAAATTGTTAAACTCCCGCACATAAGCAACTTTACGGATTTTGAACCTCTCCACTGGGCGAATGGAGTTGACTACGTGAGCAACGCCGAAGAAATTAAGGGCGATGTTATAATCATCCCGGGGAGCAAAAACACCGTTGAAGACCTGCTCTGGATGAGAAAAAATGGTATTGAAGATGCAATACTTGAGGCACATAAAGATGGAGCATTCGTTGTAGGAATCTGCGGCGGCTTCCAGATGCTCGGGGAGAAAATTATTGACAACATAGAATCAAAGCGTGGTGAGGTTAAAGGCATTGGTCTGCTGGAGGCTAAAACAGTATTTGCTGAGACCAAAAGAACGAACCATTTGAAGGCTGAAATCCTATGGGGACCGGTACGGGGGTTAAATGTTGAAGGTTATGAGATTAGGATGGGACGCTCCCTATCAGAAAAGCCATTTTCGGTAATCCATGAAATAAACGGAACCAAGGCTTTTGAGTATGAGGGGGCCATAAGCGAGAAGGCTTTTGGCACTTACCTTCACGGAATTTTCCATAACTTTGAATTTACGGAGCAATTTTTGAACATGCTTCGCTTGGAGAAAGGCCTTGAACCAATAAGTGTGAGCAGATGGAGCATTGAGGAGGAAATTGAGCGGTTTGCAAAGATTGTCACAGAAAATATTGATGTTGACTACATCCTGCGGAACCTCACCTGAGCATAACCTTAAGCTTTCTCATAACCTCTTTG
Source organism: uncultured Thermococci archaeon (assembly GCA_964487115.1). Classification (GTDB taxonomy): domain Archaea; phylum Methanobacteriota_B; class Thermococci; order Thermococcales; family Thermococcaceae; genus Thermococcus. Next base: position 4,829 of record CAZAPD010000051.1, read on the forward strand.
TATGGAATTTTGCCTTTTTTCATTAGTACGACGTTGTGAATCCTCTTGAGCTTGCCTGCAAACAGCTCATCCTGTGCTATTAAGAGCAGAGGCACCCTGAGCTGGGAGAGCTTTTCCATTTTTGCCCTCAAATAGTCCTCAGTCCAGAAGCCGGCGATTTCAACATAAGCCTCTTTACCATTTTTTCGTACGAGGAAGTCCGGAATATATGCGTAATTCCCGGCTTTTAAAACACCCGGTTCCCTGATGACCTCTGCCCCAAGCAGGAACTTTATCTTTGCTGCAAACTGCCTCTCAAGTGAAGAATCATACTCAATCTGCTCCTCAATCTCGGGTAGCATCACCTCATCGGAGCTTGAGAGCTCAAAGAAGTACATTCGCTTTGAATGCTCATCAAGTATCTCGGCTCTCATAAACCACTCCTCAGCTTTCACAATTTCGGGGATAAGCTTTGCCATTGAAACTCCATACTTCCGAGTTAGCTTGAGTATTGAAGCCGGCCCGGTTATTTCGATGATCTCATCCTGAATTTGATACATCAACCCAAGAAGCTTTATTTTTCTAAAAATCCGTTGATAATTTGAGGAAACCTTAAAACCAATTCTCAAGGAGGAGAACATAAGCGTCTGCAGGAGCGATAAATTATACTGCCGTATAAGCTCCTCTGGCGTTAGATGAGGAGCCTCTGTGAGAATCTTTTCCTCTTCCCTATCAGCAAACACAGCCTTCTCTATCTCGGCAACCGAAACGCCAAAGTGCTCCGATGCCTCCTGCAGGATTTTCAATCTTTCAAAATCGTTAGTAACGTAGCCCCTTCCAAAGAGAAACCTTCTAACTTCCATGGGATTGAGATTCGTTGGCATGTTAAACTCACTCTGTCTCTCAAGTATTCTCGCAAATCCTCTGACCTTTCTGTAGTTGCTCGCTTTTTCCATGTGGCTTATTTTTTCCAAAAGCTCTCTGTAGCTCTGCCCAATGCTGGATTTAAATGTTGCTATAAGAGCTTTGGCTAATTTTAAGTGCTCTTCTCCCGCAAATTTTAGATATATTTTTCCTCTTGCTCTGTGTGCATCAAGCAGTTCCTTTGGGAGCATGAAAGAAGTTGGAAAGGAAAGTTTAAATGAGTTGCTGATGAGTAAAATACTATGAAAGTAAGCCTCTTTTACCATAGAGGAACAGTTGTAATAAAGGGTAACGTGCATGTGCCCTTTGCGAAGTGGGACGAGAGGAGTAAAACCTACAGGGCGCTGGCCTACAAATACCGGGATATTGTGGAGTTCCTGAGACAGGAGGGAATTGATTTTGAAGATCACGTATTTGATAATGCAATTCCATCTCCCTTTTATGATGTGGAATTCGATTTTGAGCTGAGGGACTATCAAAAGGAAGCCGTGGAGAAGTTTTTAAGGTTTGGGAGAGGTGTCGTTGTTCTGCCGACTGGAGCTGGAAAAACGATAGTTGCCATGGAGATAATAAGGCAGCTTTCAGTTTCAACCCTCATAGTGGTTCCGACTCTGGCTCTGCTCGAACAGTGGAAGGAGAGGCTTTCAATTTTTGGTGATGCAGGAGAGTTCTCCGGGAAGAAGAAGGAGCTCAGGCCTATAACCGTCACAACTTATGATTCGGCATACATAAACGCCGAACTCTTGGGAGACAAGTTCTTTCTCTTGGTTTTCGATGAATGCCACCACCTACCAAGCGAGGCCTACAGGAATATAGCTCAGATGAGTGCCGCTCCCTATCGTCTCGGTCTAACAGCTTCTCCTGAGAGAGCCGATGAGCTGCATGAACTCCTGCCAGAGCTGATTGGCGGGATTATCTACGAGAAAAATCCAGAGGAGCTCGTAGGGAAGTATCTGGCACCTTATGAAGTGATAAGGATTCACATTCCTTTGAGCAGGGAAGAGAAAGAACTCTACAAAAAGCATTACGAGAAGTTTAAGAACTATGTCAAAAGCAGGAACATTAAGTTCAGAAGCATTGGAGATTTTCAGAGAATAGTTGTGAGAACTGGAAGTGATGAAGAGGCATTCAGGGCTTTAAGAGCTTTGGAGCAGGCAAGGAGAATAGCGTTTAATTCAAAAAAGAAAGTTGAGAAGCTCAGGAAAATTCTTGAAAAGCACAGGGGAGAGAAGATAATTATATTTACAAGACACAATGACCTCGTCTATTCCATATCCAAAAAATTTCTGATTCCTGCAATAACACACAAAACCGACAAAGCTGAGAGGATGGAGATATTGAAAAAATTCAGAGAGGGCAGATACATGGCAATAGTCAGCAGTCAGGTTCTTGATGAGGGTATAGACGTTCCTGATGCCAGCGTTGGTGTTATAATAAGTGGCACAGGTTCATCAAGAGAGTTCATTCAAAGGCTTGGCAGGATTTTAAGGCCTGCTCCCGGTAAGGAGAAGGCAGTCTTATATGAGCTTGTTTCGGCAGGAACGAGTGAAGTTAGAGTCGCAAGGAGAAGATCCGGTCATCTCCATTAGCTGTCATTAACAGAAAAATACAACTCATGTAAGTAGAAATATTTTTAACTTTAAACGTCCCATATGAGGACATGAAACGAAGGACTGGTATTATACTAACTGTAATCCTCATGCTTTTCCTTTCGCTTACGACATCCCATATGTATTCTGAATTACACCCTTTTAGCATTCCTTCCGAATACATAACCCCTCTGGCGTTTTCAAATGAAACTCCCAATCTTTTCTATGTCAGGTACTTCACGAACGCTTCAAAAGTTATTGTTCTCTTTGAGAACAAAGAAAATGCTGAAAAATTTGCCTCGTTTATACAGAACAGTTCGGTTGTGATAACTTCCGATGGCATGCATGCGGATGTTCTCATGAAGCGAGAAGCTCTCGCGAAAATACTGGAGCTCGCTGATTACGCCGATGAAACTAAGCTTTCTATCGATGGCTACTGGAATCCCAGCAGGATTGAGGAGGAGTATGGGGATTTGAACTTTCTTCTGACAAACTACAGCTTTCCAGAGCCGATTAAAGATTATCTGCTGGACAGATTTAGGGAGCGGGCGGAGGACATAGACAGAATAGAGCGGGCAAAAAATTTCATGCTCACTCATAAAGGGCTTGAATTTTATGAAATCGAGCTCATAGAACCTTCGCACAGCATGGAATATCCGGATTTATCCTCAGACTTGACGGTTATCCTGCTCGCTGAAATCGCTTTGGTAATCCTTGCGGTTCTTGAGCGGGAAAGGAAGATAAGGGCGATATTCCTGATATCTTTTCTCCTCCTGACAGTTCCAACATATCAACTTCTCATGTATGAGAGGGAACTGAATAATCATGAACAGATTCTCAGCCATATAACAAGAACACCTGAAAAACACTTTAACTGGACGTCTTATAAAAGCCTGAATGGGAGTATTGGAATCTCATGCTATGTTAGCAACATTCACGAAATAGAAAACCTGTTAGCGGCAGTTAATTCCTCGGGGATTGTTGGAATCGAACACTCGCTAAGGGGCACGTGGCTTCATATGATGTTTGTGGATGGAAATCCCCGAAGGTTTCTGCTCTTCAAGGAATGCGACATAACGATGTACGGCTACTCCTGCACCAAAGAACCTACGGAAGAGGAACTTGAAGTTATTAACAGAACAAAGGAACTCCTGAAAGAGATTCCAGAGGATAAGAAGTATCTCGTTGAAGATGCTCTCTCGAGTTATAACACCACTGTTAGTTCCTGCAATGAATTGTTTAATCCGGAAAGCATTCCTCCGGGAAAATACATGGTTAGCCTCACTATAACCCCTTCGGGAATTGGAGTACCCGATTTACAGCTTGTGATTCAGATGATGGCATCGGTAATAGTTATTCTGTTTTTGGTGCTTTTCTTTGTAAGGTGAAGAGCAGTCTTTCCGCTTTTTCCAGCTCTTCGGGAGTATTCACATTCAAAGCCAAGAGTGGATTGCTCAGCTCAAAAAACTCTTCTCCCCCGTGGGCAACGGCATTGAGGCCGATTATGGCATGGCCATTGTAAACGACGGGCTTTAAATCCCTGGGTACAATGCTTAGGGGTAGAACCCCGGTGAGGCTGGTTTTTCCGTCAAAGGCTTTCTTTATCATCCAAATGTCACTTGCCTTGACGAATGGAATATCCGAAGCAGAGCTTATGAATGGCCCAAATTCTCTCAAAAGCCACAGGACATCTGCGACATACCCCTTTCCGGGGGTTTCTATAAAGGGTATCCCTTCGCGGAGGCAGAGTTCTTTCGTTTTTGGCGTGTTTTTCGAGAGGGCAACAAAGGTTTCATCGATCTTTGAGGCTTGATCATATACCCACATAAGCATCTCTTTACCAGCTATTCTTAGGATGGGCTTCTCTTTACCCATGCGTGCTGATTTTCCGCCTGCTAAGATGATTATCATAGATACCACCAAATGAAAGTCAAAGTCAAAAGCGTCCCTGCCCTTGTTATCTCAGCCGTTGCTCCAATGCAGTCGCCGTTAATCCCTCCAAAATTATCCAGGCTGAGCTTTATGGTATGAGCTCCAGTTAAGAGCCCCAAAACCGAGAAGATGCTTTTTGGACTGTAAACTACAGCGGGAAGGAGGAGAGCCAAATAGAGCACACTCCCGGCGAGGAGTTGTTTTTTATTCATTGCCTCCATGAAGTAAGAGCCGAGGCCTTCTCCAAGGGGCTTCTTCGTGGTCAGAGCGAGGAGCATTGCATACTTGGAATTGAGCTCCGCTAAGAAGATGGCGTAGAATGGGAGGAGCTGGAGAGAATAGATCTGGAGAAAAATAACCATCACAACGGCAAAGACTCCTGCTATGCCGGTATTTAAGTCTTTCATTGCTTTGATTTTCCTTTTCCTGTCTCCTTTGATCATGATGCCATCAGCCCAATCGGCCAAACCATCGAGATGCAGCAGTCCAATGACAAGATACAGGAGCAGGATAGCAAGCACATTTTTTAGAGGAACGTTAAGATATAGAATTAAGGAGGGTAAAGCTGATGTTATGGGTGCTAACAGGGGAAATGTCCACACTTCGTGTCGTGCATTTTCAAAATTTCCTTTGAGCGGAATCCTCGTCATGAATGGGATGAGGTTCTTCATATTTTCACCTCGGCTAATTAATCCAATATTAAGCAAGGCTTAAAAGCTCTCCGCTTCATTTTAGGATACTGTCAGGATAAGCTGTGTGGGGTGTTAGGTCTAAGTTTCTAATACTACCCAGAAAGAGCTGGAACTATAAATCATAAGTATAATTAAGAGGCATCAGTTACCGTCAAACATACTGAAACTGTACAACATTCCGAGAAACACTTCGAAAATTCGCGAGATAATAACTTTACCAGCTTTCTGTTTTGGTTCTCTGCCTGATGATATTGTCGAATGGGTTCAGGAAGTAATGCCACAGTTATCCTAATAGTGCCAATTACAGTTTGCAATACAAATTACAGGAATCAAAAAATTTATAAATCTTAAAAAAATAATACTAACGGTGATTGAAATAATCGACGCTAAACAAGAGTTAGATGTTTTAGAATTGATCAGGAGCATAGTTGAGACTAAACCAGAATTCAATTACTCCCAAATTCCTCCATTATGCGCTGGTAGACAGTGCAACTCAAGAGCGTGGCAAATCTATGGATTTTGACTTTTATTTTTAGCTACTCTTGTATGAGTCTGGTGAGGTAGTAAAAATGGAAGTTAGAAATATGTATCTTAAACTTCAGGAGCTTGTCGACTCAAGAGTTTTTTACTGGAGAAAAGAGGATGGGCATGGGTTGATACTTCACAAGATTAGTAGCAAAAAGGATACAAAAGGTTTTGAAGTCTACACAGATCTCGGAACTATTGCACTGCTTGAACTTGCTAAGTTGCACATACCTTATGAACAAATTGTTTCAATGATACAAAATAATTTTGGAATGAGTCGAGAAAATGTCGAAGCCATACTCTATGAACGCCTGAGCAAATTGCTGGGATTTACTACAGAATTCCTTTCTCCATACCCTCAAGCACACCCGTACTCCTACTCTGCTCCTCATTTAGCAGCAGTAGAAATTACAACCCACTGTAATTTGACCTGCAATTACTGTTATGCCCACTCTGGACCTCATGTAAATCTGTACATGAGTTTTAATCAGGTTTTACATGTATTTAATGAACTTGAAACTCTTGGAATCCCAATTTTATGGATTACTGGGGGAGAACCCCTTCTCCATCCGGAGATTGACAGAATATTAAAAGAAGCTCAAGAGCGAGGATTTTATGTAATACTTGCCACTAATGGAATTCCTCTGTATAAAAACCAAAAATTGTTATCTATTGTTAAGAATTATGTTGACGAAATACAGATTGCACTAGATGGAGCAAAGCGAGAAACCCATGAATTTTATCGTGGATATGGGACTTATGATAAAGTAATCTGGACAATCAGAAATCTTACTAATGATAAAAACCAGCATGGGACAATTATTGTTGTTGGCACAACTATTGGTAAAAGAAACCTACATGAATTACCTGATATCATTAAACTCGTTGATTCATTGGGAGCAGATAGCTGGGTTTATGGAGCATTAATTCCTATTGGTAGGGGAAAGTTTATAAAATCGGAAGGGCTCTCACCTAACGAACTAGTGGAGGCATACCATTTAATAATTCAAGGATCAAAACAGGCAAATAGTGTAACTGTGTTGAAGTCTTTGGCAGGCGTGACTCCTCTTGATCCACCCCCCACAAAACCAACTGCCAGATGCGGTGCAGTTAATTTTCAAATACAAATACATACCAATGGAGATGTGTACCCCTGCGTCTTTCTTAGGGAAGAAAGGTTTAAATTGGGCAATATTTTTCAAAACTCTTTAAAGGAGATACTGGCATCCCCTCTTGCAGAATACTTCAGAATTGGCATTGATAATCCTGAAGGGGATAAATTCAATCTGGTTGATCCTGAATGCAGGCAATGCATTCTTTATAAGGAAGGATACTGTAACACGTTCTGCAAAGCCATACCTCGGGAACTGTACTGCACAAGAGATATACCTGGTTCACCATTAAACCAATTATATACCTCCAAGTTGAGGGAGGACAATGGAGGCAATAGCAGTTGAAGGTCTCACCAAGAACTATGGAAAAATCAAAGCTCTTGATTCTTTAACTTTTTCAGTTCAGGAAGGGAGTATTCTTGGGATTATTGGACCGAATGGTGCAGGAAAAACGACTTTAGTACGAATTCTCAGTTGCCTGCTTAAACCGGATGGCGGCAGGGTATTTCTATACGGTCGTGAAATTACTTCCTGCAAAAGTGACATCAAAAACCTCTTTGCACTCCTACCTCAAGAGGCAAAGGCTCATTTTTATACCCTCACACCCTTCGAGTACATTTACCATTACCTCAGGATGAGAGGGTTTTCAAAAGAAGAGGCTAAGGCTCGAGCTGAACAGGCTATAGAAGAGTTTAACATTGACTATGCCAATAGGATAATGTCAACGCTTTCAGGTGGCATGGTTAGGAAAACTTTGCTTGCTATGATTTTATCGGCTGATGTTAATATTTATTATCTTGATGAACCTACAGTGGGACTTGATGTTGAAAATCGCCTGAAATTATGGGAAATACTGAGAGAAAAAAGCAGAAACTCCACCATAGTGATAACAAGCCACTACTTAAATGAAATTTCCACTGTATGCGACGAGGTACTTCTCCTTAAAAAAGGAAGAGCAGTTGCCTTTGGTGAACCAGAAAAAATTGGGCGGCAATATCTCTCCCAGTTCTATTCAAAAATAGTTGTCTTTGGAGAGTTTATTAAGGAGGAGTACATAACAAAAAGAGCAGGGAAAAACACTCTTGTTTATGTTAAATCAAAATTGGAAGAAAGAGATGTAGTTAGCAAATTAGAGGAGATTGGGCTTCCTTTTAAAAGAGAAGAACTAACTATAGAGGATATCTTTCTCGTGGGGGACTTAAGGTGAGCATTTGGGCAATAATTGAGTATCATAAAAATGCACTAATGAAGAGCAAAAGCTCAATCTTAAGTTTTGCTATACAACCAATCTCATTTATTTTTATTGTTTATGTGACTAGTGGGGGTAGATTTCTTTCATCAGCTGTTGCGGGAGCTGTTGTTAGCTTCATTGTCGGGGTTGGGATGGCAGACCTTCCAATAGAATTAGTGGGAATGAAAGTTCGTTCAAAATTTTATGATATAATAATGACTCTACCCGGAAATTCAGCAGAGAAGATGCTCGGAATATCGATAGGTATGAGCTTACCAGCTATGCCATATTTGATAGTACTCATCCTCATTCTCCTTGCAAAGCTTGGATTTTCTCACATAAAATATGTAATGTTTGGTGTAATTTCTTTGTGGATATGGAGCACAACTCTTGGAATGTATATGGGTGTCAAAATTAGAGAACCACTTACGGTTATGAGGCTGTCAACGGTTTTAACAACCCTGCTAACAGTTTTTCTTCCGGTTTATTACCCCCTAACTATCGTACCCGAGAAATTGCACTATGTTCTCCTGTTGGTGCCTACCGTCAGTGCATCACACCTAATGGCATACAGGCATCCACAATATGCGGGTTTGTCTATCACATCATTGGTGTTTTGGGTGATTCTATGCTTAATGTTGATTCTTGTTATTGAATTTAGGGAAGATTAGATTGTTATTTTTTACTTAACATGCAAGTTTTATAAATTCTTCCTCCAAATTTTAGCCATGAAAAAAGAACAATATAGGAGGTTGCTTGTGTTTGTTTTAATCCTGACTGTTCTGTATACTCTCGGATTAGTCGGCGTGCTTCCTTTTGCTGTTAGCTACTACATTACGATTTTCTTCATATTCCTGTTCCTCTTCCTCCGATGGCAGAAAAGGCTCAAATAACTTTGTCATGCATCCAGCTATGAACCCTCCAACGGCATCATCCAAAAACGGCGGCAGTTCTTTCAAAATACCTGGCTTTTTGGTGTCGTAGTAGAAGAAGTTAAAAAGCGCCATCTTCCCACCAATGTATTCGGCTATGCCAATTCCTATGAGTTCATCCGCCACGAGGTTTACAGGATCCCCTTCAACTTTGAAGTTCTCTTCAAGTAAGAGAGCGGCTTTTAGAAGGGCTTGGATGTTGATATCGTTTAGATAGTGGAGCATAAGCCCTCTGAGCTGCTCCCTGACTTTCCCGGTATTATTTCCAATGTAAAGCTCCAAAGCTGTATCGAGCATTCTCTCAAGTTTTATGCCTTTAGCTTCGAGTTCCTCAATCATGTTTCCACCAGCCTGAAATTCAACCACCAGTATCTCCCGCTCTCTTTAATCCTCAGCGGCTTTAGTTCAAAGCTCTTCTTGAATAATGGACAATTCAGAACAACAGTGTGAAACTCCCCAAATTCTCCGATGGGGTCTATCTCTGGGCTTGCCTCCAGGAAGAGCTCCAAATCTCCGAGAGAGGAGAAAGCATAGCCAAGCCACTCTTTTGAGAGTTTTTCCCTGTTCACGGCAATTATCGCATACTCAAAGCCAGCATTGAGCATCTCTTTAGCCAGCCCAAGCGTGTTCCTTCCCCAGAGGGGTTCTAAAGCCCCAGTCTCTGCTCTTTTGGCAAGCCATTTCACCCACTTAAAGTGGTCTTCGAGGAGGATATCTCCGGCTATGATGTAATCTACGTCGAGAGAGCTTATGAAATCCGCTAAAGCCTCACTACCTTCCCTCATGTCGAAAATCAGGAGTTCTTTTCCCATTACATCGACGAGCTTTTTGAGTTCGCTTAAGTTTTCGTAGTGTGGTGAAATCCCTATGGTGGTTTTTAGGGCTAAGAGATAGGGCACTTCAATCTCCTGCTTTTCAGCTAAATACATGGCGTAAAGTCCATCTTTGCCGCCTGAAAAGAACGCTACACCCTTCAAATTGTTCCCTCCAGCTTTATCCATTCTTTTAAACCCTTCTGATTTCATTTTTAAACCTCAGAAGTTTTCAAGAAGTTCCAGAACCTCAGAAGGGGAATATACATTAATCCTGTTTTCCACAGCTCTCCTCAGTTTCAGGTCTCCTGTTAGGAGTGGGGCTTTTATGGAAAGAGCCAAAGCGACGTAGGGAACATCTTTTGGATCTGGAGACAGTTTCAATGCATCTTTCAAGCCCTCTTTGACAATATTTTCTGGAATTATCACAATTTGCTTTTGTATTATTGACAGGATATACTCAACTTCCTCAGGAGTTAAGCGTGTTACTCTGGAAAGGCGATCTCTTTTTCCCTCAAGTTCCTTCCAGAAATACTGAGGTACAAGAAAAGTAAGAGCTTTCAGGACATGATTAAGCATGAAAATCTTATATGCAACCCCTCGTCCATAAAGTGCTGAAAAAACAACATTAAAATCCAGGACAAACTCCATTCAAACCGCCCCATAGCGCTTGGCCACTGCCTCCTTGATTTCGAGTTCAAGCTTTTTTGCCTCTTTCTCATTTATTTGGGCTTTTTTTATTATTTCTTCAAACTTTCTCGCCTCTTCTATTCTCTTCTGGAGTTCGCTGACAACATCCACGATGAGCTTTCTTCTAACAACCTCCACAAGCTCAGCATTCCAATCCTCAGGAACTTTAACCTTCACAACTATCTCGCTTTCTCCCACTATCCTCACCAGAATTACCTCTGTAATACTCCTTTATTACCCTTATCCTATTTGTCGTGTTCCCGAAGTCATGACCTCCAAGTAGTGCAATCACTGTTTTTGACAATGTAAACTCATCTTTGCCGCCTGAAAAGAACGCTACACCCTTCAAATTGTTCCCTCCAATTTTACCTGCTCATACTCCCCTCTTATCTTTTGAAGCTCTGCCTCATCAACATATGGTATTACCGCCCCGCAGCTGAGACAGAGCCATGGATAGGCTTTAACAGTTCCGCTGAGTGCTCCTTTTAAACCGTGTTTCCATGGTGCTTTCCAGAAATACACCGCATATCCTGCTTGCGGGCTCTTCCCTTTTATCATAGTTCCTCCACAGAAAGGACACTTTTTCGTCTCCATAACACCACCAAAATTATAAACACGCTGGATGTTTTATCCTTTATGTTGCTGATGTTTGAGAGCTTAAAGAGAGTTGGCGAAATTTACATAAACCCAAGAAATTTCAAAATTATGCCTCTGTATATAAGAACCTGGGAAGATTTGCTCTCACTGGATGAAAAGACGTATGGAATTTACGCAAGAACCGTTTATAATCCAAATGAGAGATTTTTAGTCAAAAATAAAGAAGACAGAGAAAAAGCTCTTAAACTGGACGGGCTTTATAGAGAACTCCTCCAGAACCCTCTTCGCTTTTGTCATGAGGAGTATTACAAATACCAGCTTGAGGTTAAGGCTTTTGAGGGTCTCCCCTTTGGGAACGGCTGGGTTGATTCAAAGGTTGTTTTAGTTGGAGAAGCTCCGGGAAGGAAAGGCTGTGGATATACTGGAATATGCTTTTATAGAGATGCCTCCGGAATGCTGCTCAGAAAAGCTCTCTTTTCTCTCGGCATTAACCCGGATTTTGTGTATATCACGAATGTTGTAAAATGCAATCCTCCAGAGAATAAGCTCAAAGGATTCGATGAGCGGGAGCTTTCCCTTATTAAGAGGGAGCTTGAAATTTTAAAACCAAAAACAATTTTTGCCCTTGGAAGGACAGCAGAAAAAGCATTGAAAAGAATTGGCTTTGATGCTGTCTATTTGAGGCATCCAGCTTGGTATGTGCGTAGAGGCTTGAGAGAGCCAAATGATGAGATGCTTGAGGAGTATGAGGTTATAAGGAAAAGCTTAAATATTACCAAATGAGTAATATACTTGGTGAGTAATATGTTCTACAACAGGAAGGTTGAGCTTGAGAAGCTTGAAAAAGTTTATGCTCACCCGGGTTCAACTTTCGTCGTCATTTATGGGCGTAGGAGGGTGGGAAAAACAGCGCTCGTTAGGGAGTTCCTTAAGAATAAGCTCGGTCTTTACTTTTTTGTTGGAGAGAAGGACGAAGCAATGCTGATTGAAGAATACTTGAAGGAAGTAGAGAGCGTTCTTGGTGAACATCTTCCGAGCTACGTTAAACCAAGATTTTCATCCCTTGAAGACCTCTTTGAATTTTTGCTTGACTTTTCCAAGGAGCGAAAGCTTATTGTTGTCTTTGATGAGTTCCAGAACTTCCGCTCAGTCAAGCCATCTTTTTTCTCCTCCCTCCAGAAGCTGTGGGACATGAAAGGGGATTCCAATCTTATCCTCATTGCTGTGGGGTCATATGTTGGCATGATGAAGCGCATTTTTATGGACAATAAGGAGCCTCTCTTTGGCAGGGTCGATGAGTGGATAAAGCTGAGACCATTTGACTTCTGGACTGCTTACGGCTTTGTGAATACCTTTGCTGATATTCCCCATGACCATTTTGTTGAGCTTTACTCCGCTCTTGGCGGCATGCCCCGGTATCTCCTTTACTCAAAGAGATACTACACAGGAAACGTGGCTGAAACCCTCAACAGCCTCTTTTTTGATGAGTTTGCCCCCCTTCGCGAAGAAGGC
>CAZAPD010000052.1:0-8910 GCA_964487115.1 uncultured Thermococci archaeon
GCCTCGTGGTATTTGCCCATCGCTATGAGCGCCAGGTAGCCCTGAACATCGCTGTGCGCCGGACAGCCGTCCTGACATGGGCCGATGCAGTCGCCGTAGTGGTCCGAGAGGATGAGCTCCAGCGCGGTCTTTCTCATTGAGACGACTTCATCGCTGAGGGTCTCTATCTTCAGCCCCTCCATTGGTTTGAGCGTGCACGAGGTTGTCACTCCTCTGGGCGTTGAAACGAGACAGAGCCTGCACGAGCCGTAGGGGTCGAGCTCGTTCGTGTAGCAGAAGCCCGGGATGTGCTCCCCGATTTCACGCAGGAAGTCTATGAGCGGCTTTCCCTCGGGAGCTTCAAGCTCTTTACCGTTGACTATGATTTTGACCATCTCACTCACCCCCCGCATCGACTATCTCGATGGCGTTGAACCGGCACACCTCGTAGCAGGTCCCGCACTTGATGCACTCGTCCTGGTTGATGACGTGGGGCTTGAGCCTCTCGCCGCTTATCGCCTTCACCGGGCAGAAGATCGCACATGCCGTACAGCCGGTGCACCTGTCGGCGATTATGACGTACCTGATGAGCGGCTTGCAGACCTTGGCCGGGCAGCGGCCCTCGATATGGGCCATGTACTCGTCCCTGAAGTAGCGGAGCGTTGTTAGAACTGGATTTGGTGCCGTCTGGCCGAGACCACAGAGCGAACCTGCTTTGACCTGGTAGGCGAGCCTTTCGAGCTTCTCAAGGTCTTCCCCGGTGGCCTTGCCCTGGGTGAACTTGTCCAGAATCTCCCACATCCTCTTTGTTCCGAGGCGGCAGAAGGTGCACTTCCCGCAGGACTCTTTCACGGTAAAGTCCAGGAAGAACTTGGCGACATCGACCATACAGGTGTCCTCGTCCATAACCACCATTCCGCCGCTCCCCATTATCGCGCCGGTTGCGTTGACGCTCTCGTAATCAACGGGAGTGTCAAAGAGGTACTCCGGGATACAGCCACCTGAAGGACCGCCGAGCTGGACGGCTTTGATTTTCTTGCCAGTCTTCGTCCCGCCGCCGATATCGTAGAGTATCTCCCTCAGGGTCATGCCCATCGGAACCTCGACGTTTCCGCCGTGCTTTATCTTGCCGGAGAGGGCGAAAACCTTCGTTCCTTTGCTCTTCTCCGTTCCGATTGAGGCGTAGGCCTCCCAGCCGTGCTTTATTATCCACGGCACGTTTGCCCACGTCTCGACGTTGTTGATGTTCGTGGGTTTGCCCCAGAGGCCTTTTTGAGCCGGGTAAGGGGGCCTCGGCCGCGGCATTCCGCGCCTGCCCTCTATTGATGCTATCAGAGCGGTTTCCTCACCGCAGACAAAGGCCCCGGCACCTTCCTTGATGACGATGTCGAAGGAGAACCCCGAGCCAAGGATGTTCTCGCCGAGGAATCCCCTCTCGCGCGCCTGCTTCAGCGCTATCCTCAGCCTCCTTATGGCGAGCGGGTACTCGGCGCGGACGTAGATGAAGCCCTTGGTTGCTCCAATCGCGTAGGCGCCGATTATCATGCCCTCTATTACCCTGTGCGGGTCGCCCTCAAGGACGTTCCTGTCCATGAAGGCTCCAGGATCACCTTCGTCGGCGTTGCAGACGATGTACTTGACGTCCCCCTTAGCCTCGCGGGCGAACTTCCACTTCAGTCCCGTCGGGAAGCCCGCTCCGCCCCTTCCCCTCAGGCCGGACTTCATGATTACGTCGATGATCTCCTCGGGCTTCATTTTGAGGGCCTTTTTGAGGGCCTCGTAGCCACCCGCTTGTATATACTCATCGATGTTCTCGGGGTCAATGTATCCCGAATTCTCGAGCACTATCTTCTTCTGCTTGGCAAAGTAGCCGTCAACGTCCCACGTCTTTCTTTCCCCGTTCTCCCACCAGTCGCGCTTGACCACCCACTCCTCTATGGGTTTCCCATTAATGACGTGCTCCTCTATAATCCTCGGAACCTTCTTCGGGTCGACGTGGCCGTAGGTGATTATCTCGTCCTCGGTGATGATGTCAACCAGCGGCTCGCGGTAGCACATGCCAACGCAGCCGACTATCTTGAGCTTCACATCAAGGTTTCTCCTCTCAAGCTCGGTCTTTATCGCCTCGTACGTCTCTTTGGCTCCAGCCGCTATACCGCAGGAGTTCATGCCGACCGCTATGGCCTTGATTTCAGACATCGAGCTTCCCCTCCCTGAGCTTTCTCATCAGCTTCCTCACCTTGTCAGGGTTCAGCTTGCCGAAGACCTTCTCGTTTATCATTATCACTGGGGCAAGGCTGCAGCAGCCGAGGCAGGCGACGCGCTCCAGCGTTACAAGGCCGTCCTCGGTCGTCTGACCCTCCTCAATCCCGAGCTCCTCGGTTATGGCCTGCGCTATGTTGACGGCACCGTTGACGTGACAGGCAGTTCCGTGGCAGATCTTGACGACGTATTTTCCGAGGGGCTCAAAGCGGAACTGGGCGTAGAAGGTCGCGACCCCGTAGACCCTGCTGAGAGGAATCCCGAGGTAGTTCGCAATCTCTTCAAGGGCCTCCCTGGGAAGGTAGCCAAAGCGCTCCTGGGTTCTCTGGAGAAGGGGAATCAGAGAACTCGGATTAGATTCATACTGTCGAATATAGTCAAATCCTGTATCCATACTCATCACCAGCCTGAACATTTAAGTGTCCTCAGACCTTTATCTACGTCAATGTTTATAAAAGTGCATTAAAGTACATGTTTTGAACCTAAAGTTGAACACTCATTGTTTAAAAAATCCTTAAATCGGCCCCTTTACAAACTTAAAATGAAAGACTCTTAGGCTGGTGGTCATATTGAGATATGTGAAACTTCCTAAGGAGAATTTTGAGGAATTCTTTAATTCCCTGAAAAACTGGGGTAATGTCTACGCCCCAACAAAACAGGGACATATCTATTCTTTCAGAAAAGTCGAAGAACTCAATGAAATTTCACTGGATTACAACAGAACCATGCTGCCCCCTAAAAAGTTCTTCGTTAAACCAAGGGATGAAATGTTGAAACTTAAAGACAACAAGTGGGAGGAATGCATTGAATCAGAGAAAATCGTACTATTCGGTGTTCACAGCTGTGATATTCACGGTCTTCAGATACTCGACAAGGTATATCTTGAAGAACCAGTTGATCCATACTACAAGAAAAGACGGGAAAATTCCATAATTGTTGGTATAAGCTGTATGCCAGACGAATATTGCTTCTGCAAGAGTTTAGGCACGGATTTTGCCATGAGCGGCTTTGATCTCTTCCTGCATGAACTTCCAGACGGCTGGTTGGTTAGGGTAGGAAGTGTTAAAGGACATGAAATAGCATGGGCAAATGAGGAGCTCTTTGAAGAGATAAACGAGGAAGACCTAAAGAACTTTAGAGCATTTGAAGAAAAGAGGGCAAAAGCCTTCAAAAAGAAGCTTAACAAAGAAGGACTGGCAGATATGCTTGATTTGGCATATGATAGCCCAGTATGGAAGAAATACGAACGGATTTGTCTTGGTTGTGGAAGTTGCAATATGGTGTGTCCGACCTGCCGCTGCTATGAAGTGTGCGACAAATGGATAAATGCATACGAGGCTGTAAGGGAGAGACGCTACGACTCATGTTTTATGGTCAGTCATGGACTGGTTGCAGGGGGCCATAACTTCAGACCAACACGTTTGGACAGGTTTAGGCATCGTTACTACTGCAAAAACTACTTCGATCCGGAGGCAGGATTCAACTGCGTTGGCTGTGGTAGATGTGATGAGTTCTGCCCGGCAAAAATAGAGCATGTTAAAGTTTTAGACGAAGTGAGGGAGGCCTTAGAATGAGCGAAGATGAGAACACCTTCCAAACTTATGATGCCAGAATTTTAGAAGTAAAAGACTTGACTCCCAGAGAAAAATTGTTTACACTGAGATTTGCCGACCCTAAAATTAACAGAGGCTTTAAGTACAAACCGGGACAGTTCGTTATTGTGGATATAAGAGGCTTTGGGGAATTCCCGATAAGTATATGCTCAACACCCACCAGAGAAGGCTACTTCCAGCTCTGTGTAAGGAAAGCAGGAAGAATGACGAGATATATGCACGAGCTTAAAGAAGGGGACATTATAGGTATAAGAGGACCCTATGGAAATGGTTTCCCAATGGAAATCATGGAGGGATCAAATCTTGTCCTCGTTGCTGGTGGCTTAGGAATGGCACCTCTACGCTCTGTCCTATGGTATGCCCTTGACAGCGGAAAATACGAGCATATATACCTCTTCTACGGAACAAAAAGCTATGAGGACATATTATTCAGAGATGAAATTACACACCTACTGAAGCATGGAGAAGCCATGAACTGTACAGTAAAACTTGCATATGAGGTGGAGAGTCCCTCATGCATATATTTAGAGAAGGGTTATGCCCCGAAGGTATGTAAAGGCGTTGTCACAGACTTATTCAGAGGGGAAGAGTTTGATGTCACCAACACCTACGCCCTCATCTGCGGCCCTCCTGTCATGTATAAATTTGTCATAAGGGAACTTCTCGACAGAAAACTTTCACCCGGCAGGATTTACATGACGCTGGAGAGAAGAATGCGTTGTGGTGTTGGAAAATGTGGCCATTGTATAGTAGGAACCAGTGCCTCAATAAAATACGTCTGTAAGGATGGCCCTGTCTTCACGTATTGGGATGCTCTATCAACGAGGGGGCTGATATGATGCTAAAACTTGGTGTTTTTGAGCTAACAGATTGTGGCGGCTGTGCATTGAACATTCTATTTCTCTATGAAAAGCTCTTCGACATCATACAATTCTATGATATCAAGGAATTCCACATGGCTTCGAGCTTTAAAGAACACGATCATCTGGATGTCGCCATCGTAACAGGCAGTGTTTCAACTCAAAGAGACTTAGATATTTTAAAATACGCCCGAAATCATTCAAATTATCTCATAGCACTTGGGACATGTGCCACACATGGTTCCCTTCAGGGCAGCGTTGAAGGCAAGATTAGAGAAAAATTAGAAAAAGTTTATGGCACAAGGGCAAATCCAATGAAAGCCTTGGATTCAAAGCCCATAACTGAGTATGTTGCTGTTGATTACGCTCTCCCGGGTTGCCCCTATGACAAGGACGAAATATACCAAGTGCTGATGAACATAGCTAAAGGCGTTGAACCTCCAAAGAAGGATTACCCAGTGTGCATAGAGTGCAAACTAAATGAATATGAGTGTGTTCTCGTCAAAAAGGGCATACCCTGTCTCGGTCCCATAACGCTCGGAGGATGCAATGCTATATGTGTGAAATCAGGCTTAGGATGCATCGGATGCCGTGGTCCATTACCAAAAGACGCCAATCCTGCAGGAGAATTTGAGATCCTAAAGGAACTTGGCTACGATGAGGAATACATACGCAGAAAGTTTAAGACGTTTGCAAGGGGGGAGCTCAGATGGTGAGCATCGAAATTGAAGCCTTCACACGTGTTGAAGGAAACGGCGGGGCAGAGATAGTAATTGAAAATGGAGAGGTTAAAGAGGTAAAGGTAAAAATCTTCGAAGGGCCAAGGTTCTTTGAGCTGCTCACTCTTGGCAGGCACTACTATGATGTCCCTGACTTAGAAGCGAGGATATGTGCCATCTGCTATCTCTCCCACAGTGTTGCCTCCGTCAGAGGAATAGAGAAAGCTTTTGACGTTAAGGTAACAAAAGAGATAGAACTCCTTAGAGAGCTTGCCCTAATAGGTGAATTTCTTGAAAGCCATGCCCTCCATCTATATCTCCTCGTTGCTCCAGACCTCTTCGGTTATGCAGATGCTATAAGAATGGCAAGCAAGCACGGCGAGGTCGTTAAAGAAGGTCTCACAATAAAGGCCTTTGGGAATTATATACGAGAGACAATCGGAGGAAGAGAAATCCACGGCATAAACATAAAACCTGGCGGATTTGGAAGATACCCAAGCATAGAAGAACTTGAGAAGATTGAGAGAAACAGTGAAGCCCTGATTACATTTGCCAAGAGAATCATAGGCCTCTTTGCATCCCAAGAGTTCCTTGGGGCAAGGGCAAAATATTACGTCGCCACAGATGGTTATCTCTATGGAGATAAACTCATTGCAAATGACGGTGAAAGCTTCAACTATTTTGAACATATTCAGGAGAAATCCCTCCCCTACAGCTTTGCAAAGCAGAGCCTTTACAAGGGTGAAATATTCATGGTTGGAGCTCTGCCAAGGGTTATGCTCAAAGGAGACATGCTTACTCCAATGGCAAAGAGACTGTTTGAAGAACACAAAGAGAAGCTTTCCAAGGGTTATGCGAGCCTAAATAATTTGGCACAAGCAATAGAGCTTATTTATGCACTTGAACGTGCCAAAGAGATTGCAAGAGAACTCCTCGACAGAGGTATAAAAGGTGAGAACATTTCCATAGAGCCTAAAGAAGGCGAGGGGATAGGTTATGTAGAAGCCCCAAGGGGAGTCCTTGTCCACCATTACCGCATAGATGAAAAGGGCAACATAGTGTATTCAAACATAATAACCCCTACAGCCTTTAACCATGCCATGATGGAGCTCAGCTTACTTGAAGAAGCTAAAAAGAGATACGGCAACACAAGTGAAATAGACTTCAGACAAAAAATGGAGGAAACAGTTAGAGCCTTTGATCCCTGCATCTCATGCTCAGTTCACTTAACGTTCCTCTGAGTCCTTTTTAATATTATTCCTCTACATCGGGAGTCTTTATCTTGGCAAAGCATTTGGAAAAGTTCATTAAAATCGTGAGAGGGCTGTGAAGATATTTCTCTAATAATTTTCAACATCTTGCTTAACTTCCAGATATTCACGAAAAGCTTAATTACCTAAAAGCCGAGGAATAGAGTGGGGGTATGTATGATCAGGGAGAACATGCTTGAAGATATCCTTGACAAAATAAAATTTGGGGAAAGCGTACTTGTGGAGTGCAAGCCATCATATATCCCCGAATTTACTGTTTTAGCTCTATTGAAGTACTCAAGACGCAAAAATCTCCCAATAATAATAGACGACAACTTGGACATGCTCTATACAATAAAAACGAATTTAGAGCTTTTTGGAGTTAATGAGGATTTCAAAGACGTTTATGTAATAAAAACGGGAGGTAAAATGGAAGTTGGAAACGTTATCAGACGCATTTCAATAAGTGAAGCTCCTTCGACGTATATACAGAAGTATAAAGAAGCTGCTAAAGAGGCATTTAAGAATACTGGAAAAGCTATAAATATTGTTCTCGGGTTAGAAAGACTTTTCTACTTTGTTCATGGCCCCCAAGAATTCTATATGATAATAGTCTCCATGCAGGAGTTCTTAGGGAACAAGAGAAGAAAGGCATTTTATATCATCGATAGAAACGTTGCTAAAAGGGCATATATAAATCCACTTCCCGAACTGGAGAGAATTGTGAGTACTGTAATCGAGGTGGAAGGGCATGGAATCTCCGCCAGATTACTTTTTAAAAAATCCGCATCCCATGGATTCAGAGGCAAAATCATTGAAGTCACAATGGATGAAATTCTGAGGTGATGAGTTTGCAATTCTTTTCAAAACTACTTGGAAAGAATAAAACCAAGGTAGAAATAGTTTCTCGAAGGCCCGTTGGAAAATTTAAGGTAGAAAAGGTTTTTGAGATAGTTAGGAGACAGGTCCTTATTGGTGAGGTTGTAGAGGGGATTATCTACCCAGGTTATAAACTTAAAGGAGACAATATCGCCATAATACGGGAAATCCAGAGAGACAGGCAGAAAGTAGATTTCGCTGTTGAGTATGATAAAGTCGCTCTTGTTTTGGAAGGACGAGTAAATACCATAAAAGGAGAGATTCTGGAGATTTATCAATCCTAAATTTTTAAACTTTCCAGACAATTATATTCCGGTGGCTCTCAATGATAATCTGGGACGACCACTTCCACGTTGACCCTCACAAGGGGCTCTTCCTTGAGGCAGTGAAGCAGTTTCACAGGGCTGGAGGAACGCATCTCGTCGTCGTCTACAAAACGGCCCACGACTACGGCTTCCAAGGTCTGAGGGCCGAGAACTTCATCAAGGCGATGGACTTTCATGTAGAACTGGTCGAGAGAATCAACAGAGAAACGCCGGTTAAAGCCCATGCCGTCGTCGGCGTTCACCCCGCGGAGTTTGTCTATCTGGCCGAGCAGAAGGGTCTAAGCTATGCCAGAAACGAAGTTATGAAGGCCCTCGAATATGCCCAGAGGCTCTGTCTGGAAGGGAAAGCGATAGCAATTGGCGAGATTGGAAGGCCCCACTACGAGGTGAGCGGGGAAATCTGGGAGGCAAGCATCGAGCTCATGAAGTACGGAATGAGCCTTGCCAAGGAGGCCGACTGCGCCGTCCAGCTCCACACGGAGAGCTTCGACGAGGAGAAGTTCAGGGAGCTCGGGAAGTACGTGAAGGAGGTGGGAATAAAGCCCCACCGCGTTGTCAAGCACTTCTCGCCGCCGCTGGTGAAGGTCGCTGAAGAGGTCGGCGTCTTCCCGAGCATCATAGCCAGCAGAAGGAACATCGAGGAGGCGATAAAGCAGGGCAACAGGTTCATGATGGAGACCGACTACATAGACGACAAGCGCCGTCCCGGGGCTGTTCTCGGACCGAAGACCGTGCCGAAGAGAACGAAGGCATTCCTTCAAAACGGCCTCTTCACAGAGGAGGATGTTTACAAGATTCACGTGGAAAATCCGGGGAAGGTCTACAAGGTGGAGCTGGAAGAGTAAAGAGGAAATCAGGGCTCCGCCCTCCTAACAACCCTCACCACTCCCGGCTCGCCAATCTCCCCCTCAACTTCAAAGACCCTGCCGAGGAACCGCTCCACGACCCAGACGTTCGTGACGAGGTGGTTCGTAATCTCAGCCACCCCGATTTCCCCACCGGCGAAGGCCAAAAACGGTATC